>JALWUB010000377.1 GCA_026993275.1 Robiginitomaculum sp.
CGGTGCGGTCGGCGGCGGCGCAGGCGCGCTGCGCCGGGGTCTTGCCAAAGTCCTTCATGTGGCCGCCAAACGGGCGCTGGTAGATGCGGCCATCCTCGGTGCGCGAAAACGGCAGGCCCCAGTGCTCGAGCTCGTAAACGCTTTGCGGCGCCTCGCGGCACATGTATTCGATGCTGTCCTGGTCGCCGAGCCAGTCAGAGCCCTTGACCGTGTCATACATGTGCCAGCGCCAGTTGTCTTCCGACATGTTGCCGAGCGAGGCGGCAATGCCGCCCTGCGCCGCCACGGTATGGCTGCGGGTTGGAAACACCTTGGTGATGCAGGCGGTCTTCAGCCCGCCTTGTGCCGCACCCAGCGCCGCGCGCAACCCGGCGCCGCCCGCGCCCACCACCACCACATCATAGGTGTGGTCGATCCACTCATACGCCGCCATCGGCTAGCCTCCAAAATTGATCTTGACGAGTGCGTAAACGGCCGCCAGCCACAAGGCCAGCGTCGTCAGCGCGTTGAGCAGCAGGAGCAGGCGCCGGGCACCGCCGCTGACATAGTCCTCGATGACGACACGCAGGCCGATGCGCATGTGTGCAATCATGGCGCTGACCAGGACAAGGGTCAGCAGGGCGCCAAAGGGCGAGCCGAGCCAGGCCACGACGCCGCCATAGCCGGTGTTGAGACTGGCGAGGAACTGGAACAGAAACAGCGGCACCAGCACCAGCAGCACCAGCGCCGTCACCCTTTGCCTGACGAAATGGCCAACCCCGTCATGGGCCGGGCCCAGGCCGGTCACGATCTTGAATGCGGTGCGCATGCGTCAGCCTCCCAGGTTCAACAGGCCAAGGCCGCTATAGGCAGCGGCCCAGATCGCCACGGTCAGCAGCAAGGCCAGCACCAGAACGGCCCAGGCGCTGCGCTCGGCGGTCTGTTTCTCATAACCGGCGCCGCTGTCCCAGACCAGATGGCGCACGCCATTGAGCAGGTGAAAGCAAAGCGCCAGGGTGAGGCCGAACAGCACCACCAGGCCCGGAACGGAGCCCGCCAGCGCGGTGAAGCGCCCATAGACCGTCTGCCCCATGGCCGCGGCAACGAGCCAGGCGGTGAACACGAAGGCGCCGCCATAAAGCGCCACGCCGGACAGCCGGTGCAGGATCGAGGCCACCATGGTGATGTGCCAGCGCCAGATGGTGGTGAACGGCGACAATGGCCGCGGATCGGAAAATTGTGAGCCCATGCTCTGCCCCTCAGGTCACGTCAAGACGACACCCGGTTGCGACTCAGGGCAGCCCTGCGCCCACCCGGCAGGGGGACGTTACGCCTCTCGTTTGCCAAGTCAACGCATGGCTGTCATTGGCGCATTCCGGGTCCGGGCCAGGGCGCCGGGCGCCCCGCGGCGCGTCCGGGTGCGCCTGGCGGCGAAATCCTGTAAACTGCAAGGGCGGGGGCATGTCCAGGAGGAGGGAGTGACCATGAAGACCCTGGCGATTCTGGGCGCGGCGCTGCTGCTTGCCGGGGCGGCGGCCAGACCGTCCGTGCAGACCATCACCGCGCCGGATGGCATGCAGCGCAGCTATCTGTTGACCGTGCCGGCGCGCCTGCGCGGCCAGCGGGCGCCGGTTCTGTTCGTGCTGCATGGCGGCGGCGGATCGGCGCGGCAAATCCGCAAGAGCTGGCCGCTGGACGCGCTCGCCCGCAGCCGCGGCTTCGTGGTGGTCTATCCCGATGGCATCAACCATCACTGGAATGACGGGCGCAGCGGCGGCCAGACCAGGCTGTTCAGGGGCCAGGCGCCGGACGATGCGGGGTTTCTGCGTGCGCTGGCCGGGCGGCTCGTGCGCGATGGCGTGGCCGACCCGCAGCGCCTGTTCATGGCGGGCGTGTCCAATGGCGGCATGATGACCCAGCGCATGGCCTGTGAGGCCAGCGGCGTCTTTACAGGCTTTGCCAGCCTCATCGCCAACCTGCCCGCCAGCCTGGCCGGATGCCAGCCGGCGCGGCGGCGCAGCCTGCTGATGATCAATGGCGATGCCGACCCGCTCATGCCATGGGATGGCGGCGGGGTCGGCTTCAGGGGCAGGCGCGGCCAGGTGCTGTCTGCGCCCGCCACATTTGCGCACTGGCGCGCCGCCGCGGGCTGTTCCGGCCCGGTGCAGGCGCAGGCCATGCCGGACAGGGACCCGGCCGATGGCGCCTGGCCCGAGCGCCTGAACGCGACCCGCTGCCCGCCCGGCGTGCGGGTGGCGATGATCCGCATTCATGGCGGCGGCCATGCGGTGCCCGGCCGGCCTTACAGGCGCAAGCGCCTGCGCCGCCTGCTGGGCCATACCAGCATGGATTTTGACGCCCGCGACGTGATCGTGCGGCATTTGGGGCTATAGGCCTGGCGCCAGATGGCCGCTCTTGACCCAGGCTTCGCAGTCGCGCAGCACCTGCAGGGCATGGCTTTCGCCCGGCGCAAGGCGCAGCCAGCTGCCCGGCCCGTGGCGGCCGAAGGCGTCGGTGAATGCTCCCTTGAGCACAAACATTTCCAGCCCCTTCTCGAACCGCACCGGCGCGCCGCTATAGCCGCCCGGCCAGCGCATCAGGCAGACATGCTCAAAGGCGCTTTCATAGAGCAGCAGGCTTTGCGCACCCTGGCCGCAGGGCATCCAGCGGGCCCTGGGGCTGGCGCTGTTGATGCGCACGGTGCGCCGGTCGCGTGCGGGAATCTGCCCCAGCTTGACGAAAATCGTGCAGCCTTCCCTGCTGAAGGGCGCATGCGCCGAATGGGGCGGATTGCGCACATAGCTGCCAGCCGGGTAGTCGCCCGTATCATCGCTGAAACAGCCCTCAAGGACAAAAAACTCCTCGCCGCCGTCATGAATGTGCGCCTTGAAGCGGGCCCCCGGCGCATAGCGCACCACCGAGGTGGCGCGGCGCACGGTTTCGCCGCCGTCGCGCTCCAGCATCTTGCGGTGCACGCCAGGCGCGGGCGAGAGGACCCATGGCCGGCTGTGGGTCGCAATCACGACGCTTTGCGACAGGTCGGTGTTAAGCTGCAGAGGCTCCTGCCGTGCGGTTTTGCGGTGTCCTTCATAGGGCATGGCGAACCTTTTCCATTCTGAACAAGGCGGAAAGAGGCGGCCGTGAACGCCTTGCGGGCATCCACGCCGCCTCCGGCTGGCCTGGCCTGCCATGTCAGCGGACAGGGGACATGGCTGTCCGTTGACTCGCCCAGAGCCTCATTCGGGGGAGGACGCGGCTCTGCATGGCAGCCAGGCGCAGCAAGGGCGCAGGCTCAGGCCAGGCCAAAAATCTGCGCGGCAATGGCCAGCTCGACCCCCAGGGCGGCCAGGTAAACAACCGTGCGCACAACGGGCAGGCCAAAGAGATAGACCACAAAGTGCACCGCGCGGAGAATGAAATACCATTTGGCGAACGTGCCGATCAGCGCCGGGTCCGCACCGGCCAGATGCGCCACCAGCACCAATGCGGCAAAGGCAGCCAGGTTTTCGGTGGCGTTGACGTGGGCCTTTTGCCCCCGTTTGGCCCACATGGGCTTGACCTCCTTGGCGCGATTGCCATCCATCAGCGCCGGAAACAGCCCTTCCTGAATGATCAGCCAGGTGA
>JALWUB010000378.1 GCA_026993275.1 Robiginitomaculum sp.
CGCCCGGCCTGCCAGTAGGCATCGCCCAGATGATCGCTGATGGTGGCCTGGCCCGGCTCCAGTTCCACCGCCCGCTCGAGATAGCGCACGGCCTTCTGGTAATGGCCGAGGCGGTAATGGGCCCAGCCCAGGGAATCGACAATATAGCCCGCATCGGGGCGCAGGCTCAGCGCCTTCTCGATCAGTTGCAGGCCCTCATCGAGATTCTTGCCGGCATCGATATAGGTATAGCCCAGATAATTGAGCACGTCCGGCTGATCGGGATTGCGTTTCAGGGCGGTCTTGAAATCGGCAACGCTCTCGCGCCATTTGCCCAGGCGCTCCAGCACCGTGCCGCGGGAAAAATAAAGCTGCCAGCCCGCATTGCCGTCCAGGCGCGCGATGAGCTGCTGATAGAGCGGCAGCGCCTTGGCATACTGGCGCGTGGCGCGCAAGGCATCGGCATGGGCGGCGACCAGTTCGTTATTGTCCGGATGCGCCGCAGCCAGCGCCGAAAAGATTTCCAGAGCCGCATCGCGGCGGTCAAGGCGGAACAGGGCGCGGGCCTTGTTGAGCTGCGCATCAAGGCGGTAGGGCGAATCCGGTGCAATGCTGTCAAATGCCGCCAGGGCATCTTCCGGGCGGCTTTCCACCTCCATCAGGCGGGCCAGCAATTCCGTCGCCGCCTCCTGGCGCGGATTGATGTGGCGGGCCATTTCCAGATACACCAGGGCGCGGTCGAAATGGGCGCGGGCGGCAAGGATTTGCGCCGGTCCGAACAGGGCTTCGGCGGCGCCTTCGCGGGCCGAACGCACCAGTGGCGCCATCGGCGGGCCGCCGGCCTGGAGCCGGTGCAGGGCCGCCGTGCTCAGGGGCGCGCTGGCAAAGCTGTCAATGGCGTCTTGATAAAGCGCCCGGGCCTTGTCCGCCTGGCCATGCCGTTGCAGGAAGCCGCCATAGGCATAGGCGGCCCGGTCCGACACCGGCCCGGCTTCGCCAAACACCTCCGCATAGGCCTTGCCTGCCGCGTCATCGCGGCCAGCCATTTCCAGCATCAGCGCCGTTTGCAGCCTGGCCGTGCGGGCAAACAGCGGCGTCTGCTCGACCCCGGCAACCAGGGACAGGGCCTTGTCCACATCGCCTGCGCCCATGGCCGCCCAGCCGCGCAACAGCTGCCCGGCCTCGCTGTTGAAGGGGCCGAACTTGCCTTCCGACAACACTGCCCCGGCGCTGGCATAGCGCTTCTTGGCCAGATCACGCGCGGCAATGGTCAGGCGCATCAGATTGGTTTCCGCGTCACTGCCAATGACGGGCGCCGCATAATTGGCCGCAGCGGGAATATCGCCGGCCAGCAGCGCCGACAGGAATGCCTTCTGGCGCAACAGCGTGTTGGCCGGATCCTGGCGCAGGGCCGCAGCATAAAACGCCGCCGCGGCACGCACATCATGGGCGGCGCTGGCATAACGGGCGGCAAGGAAATTGCCATAGGCCGACTGCGGGCGGCGCAGGCTGTTGTGGTTGGCAGAGGGGCCGCTCAGACAGGCGCTGAGGGCAAAGACCAGAGCGCCGGCTAGCGGCCACAAGAGGCGTGAAGGGCGAAACGCAAATCTGTGCATGGCGCAAGGGTAAGCCTTTGCGCGCGCCAATCAAGCCGCGGCTGCACCACCGGCCGCAGCAACCCTACATGTTCGGGTAATTGGGGCCGCCGCCGCCCTCGGGGCAGGTCCAGGTGATATTGCCTTCCGGGTCCTTGATGTCGCAGGTCTTGCAGTGCACGCAGTTCTGCGCATTGATCTGGAAGCGCGTATTGCCGTCTGCGTCCTGCACGAACTCATACACGCCGGCCGGGCAATAGCGCTGCGACGGGCCGGCATAAAGCGGCAGGTTGACCTTCACCGGAATCTCCGGGTCCGACAGTTTCAGGTGCACGGGCTGGTTTTCCTCATGGTTGGTGAAGGAAAACGCCACATTGGTCAGCCGGTCGAAGGTCAGCACCCCGTCGGGCTTGGGGTAATCAATGGGCTTGTGGCGGCTTGCGGGCTCCAGCGATGCGGCATCGCTCTTGCCATGGTGCAGCGTGCCGAACAGGGAAAATCCGCCGGTCAGCGTGTTGACCCACAAGTCCAGTCCGGTGAGCAGGATGCCGCCGAACCAGGTGCCGAAACGGCTCCATAGCGGCTTGGCATTGCGCACCAGTTTCAGCTCGCGCCGCACCGGGCTGTTGCGGTATGCCGTCTCATAGGCTTCCAGCACGTCGCCGCCGCGCCCGTCCGCAATGGCGGCAAAGGCTGCCCTGGCGGCCATCATGCCGGTGCGCATGGCATTGTGATTGCCCTTGATGCGCGGCACGTTCATGAAACCGGCGGCGCAGCCGATCAGCGCCCCGCCGGGAAAGGCCAGCTGCGGCACCGACTGGTATCCGCCTTCGGTCAGCGCCCGCGCGCCATAGGCGATGCGCTTGCCGCCCTGCAGGGTCTTGCGGATCACCGGATGCGTCTTGAGGCGCTGAAACTCCTGATAGGGCGACAGATAGGGGTTCTTGTAATTGAGGTGCACGACCATGCCCAGGGCAACATAATTGTCCTCGAAATGATACATGAACGAGCCGCCGCCGGTGGCGTTGTCCAGCGGCCAGCCAAAGGTGTGCTGCACCAGGCCGGGCTGAAACCGTTCATCCGTGACCTGCCACAACTCCTTGATGCCCAGGCCGAATTTTTGCGGATCGGAGTCCTTGCCGAGGGCAAAGCGGGCAATGACCTGCTTGCTCAGGGAGCCACGGGCGCCTTCGGCAAACAGCACATATTTGCCGCGCAGGTCCATGCCCGGCTGATAGTCGGGCTTGTGGCTGCCATCGGCGGCAATGCCGAACACCCCGGCGACAACGCCGCACACGGCGCCGTCCTCGCTGTAGAGCACTTCGGACGCGGCCATGCCCGGATAGATCTCGACGCCGAGCATTTCCGCCTGCACCGCCAGCCAGCGGCACAGATTGCCCAGGGAGATGATGTAATTGCCCTTGTTGTGCACCATCGGCGGCAGGACAAGGCCCGGCAGGGTCAGCGCCCCGGCCTCGCCCAGCACCAGAAAGCGGTCCCGGGTCACGGGGGTGTTGAGCGGCGCGCCGCGCTCTTTCCAGTCCGGCAGCAATTCGTTGAGGGCACACGGGTCCAGCACCGCGCCGGAGAGAATGTGCGCACCCACCTCGGAGCCCTTTTCCAGCACAACCACGGACAGCTCCCGGCCTGCCTCGGCGGCCAGTTGCTTGAGGTGAATGGCGGCGCTCAGGCCCGCTGGCCCGGCGCCGACAATCACCACGTCGAAATCCATGGCTTCGCGCTCAATCTGCTGCTCACTCATGCCCGTTCCTCTCGCACCTCCATGTTGCGCAAGTCTTAGCCGATAGTCCGGCCCAGGGCCATAGGGGCAAATGTCCAAAACAGGGTGCTTTTTCGTGCATGGCTGGCTAGACTGCACTGATGACAGACAAGCCCGCCAGCGCCCAAGCCGTTCATGACGCCCTGCAGGAGTGGTGGCGGCTCGCCGGTGTCGACGTGCCGCCGCCACTCCTGCAGGGC
>JALWUB010000379.1 GCA_026993275.1 Robiginitomaculum sp.
CGCGATCAGGCCTCTGTCACCAGCGTCATTCTGGGCGGGGTGGCGCTGTCTTCCCTGAGCGTGGCGCTGACGGCGCTGATGATGAATCTGGCACCAAACCCGTGGGCGCTCTCCGAGATCGCCTATTGGCTGATGGGCTCGGTGGCCGATCGCTCCTGGGCCGAGACAGGGCTGGCGGCGCCGCTGATTCTGGCTGGCATCGCTGTGCTGGCGCTGACCGCCAAGGCACTGGATGCGCTAAGCCTGGGCGAGGATGCGGCGCGCTCGCTGGGGGTTTCGCCGGGACGCACCGGGCGGCTGGTGGTGCTGGGCACCCTGCTGGGCGTTGGCGCCGGGGTCGCGGTGGCGGGCGCCATCGGCTTTGTCGGCCTTGCCGCACCGCATGTGCTGCGCCCGTTTCTCGGCGCCCGCCCGGGGCGGCTGATCCTGCCCTCGGCCCTGGCCGGGGCGGGCCTGCTGCTTGGCGCCGACATGCTGGTCCGGGCCCTGAGCGGCCCCGGCACGCCCCTCTATCTTGGCGTCACCACGGCGCTGCTGGGCGCGCCCTTCTTCCTGTATCTGGTGATCCGGCAAAGGCGGGGCTTTCCATGAGCGTGCTCGCCTTCAAGGCTGTGCAGGTGCAGCTTGGCCGCCACCCGGCGCTCAACGGCATCACCGCCGCATTCGGCCCCGGCCTGACCGGGCTGGTTGGCCCCAATGGCGCCGGCAAGAGCACCTTGCTGCGCACCGGCATGGGCCTGCTGGCCCCGGCCGCAGGCACGGTCTTGCTGGATGGGGCGCCGGTGCAGGCCATGGCGGCGCGTGCCCGCGCCCGCCGCATGGCCTATTTGCCGCAAAACGGGCCGGTGCACTGGGCCATGGCGGTGCGCGAACTGGTGGCGCTGGGCCGTTTTGCCAGCACCGCAACGCCACAGGCGGACGCGGCGGCCGTGCACGGGGCCATGCAGGCCTGCGGCGTGCTGGAACTTGCCGGGCGCAATGTGTTGACGCTGTCAGGCGGCGAACGCAGCCGGGTGCTGCTGGCCCGGGCCCTGTGCGCGCAGACCCCGGTGCTGCTGGCGGACGAGCCGACCAGCGCGCTGGACCCGGCGCAACAGCACCGCATCATGCGCATCCTTGCCGCCCGCGCCCAGGAGGGCGCCACGGTGCTGTGCGCCCTGCACGATTTGCCGCTGGCGGCGCGCTATTGCACACGCCTGGTGCTGCTGCGCCATGGCTGCATGATTGCCGATGGCAACCCGGCAGACGTGCTGACCGCGCCCGCCTTTGCTGATACCTATGGACTGGTGTTTGACGAACGCGGATATCTGAGCGATGCCCCAGCCCCCTGATGCCGAACCGCCCTGGGGCACCTATGCGCCCTCGCCCTTCCAGGCGCGGCTGATTGCCCTGGCACGGGCCATGCCGCGCAACCGGATCGGGCGGCGCGGCGCCGCTCTGGTGCGGCGGCTGGCACTGGCACAACTGAAGACACCGCTGGACCTGCGCGTCTTTGGCGCCCAGGTGCGCTTTCATCCGCACGACAATCTTACCGAAAAACGCATTGCCTACATGCCGCAATTCTTCGATCCGGAGGAGCGCGCAGTGCTGGCGCAGAGGATCCACCCGCGTTTCGTCTTCATCGATATTGGCGCCAATGCGGGGTTTTACTCGCTTTTCGTGGCATCACGAGCCGGGCCGGACTCCACCATCATCGCAGTGGAGCCGGAGCCGGAAATGGCCCGCCGCCTGTGCTTCAACTGCGCTTCGCCGGGGTTTGCGCACATCATTCACGAGGACGCGGCCCTGGCCGGCGGCCCCGGCTGGGCGACACTGAACATCGTCCACGAAAACCGTGGCGCCAGCGGCTTTACGCCGCGCAAGCACAAGCGCGCCGATGCGGCCCTGCGCGTGCGCACCCTGTCGCTGCTGGCGCTGATGGACAAGCACGGCATTGCCCGCGCCGATGCGGTCAAGATCGACATTGAAGGGGCTGAAGACCAGGTTCTGCCGCCATTTTTCGCAGCCTGCCCGCCAGAGCGCCTGCCCGGCTTGCTGATTCTGGAACGCAATGGCCAATGGGCCATTGATTGCCAGGCCCTGGCGCTCAAGGCCGGTTATGCGGAAATTTCCAAGGGCCGCCGCAATGTCATCCTGGTGCGCCGCGGCCAGGGATGAATGCGCCATGAACGCCAATGCCCTGAAATTGCCGAAGTCTGCCCCTATATTGAGAGCCAGACACAAGGACGCCGCCATGAAACCGTTTTTGCTCTTGCCCGCCCTTGCCGCCCTGGCCCTGGCCATTCCCGCCAGCGCCGGAGACACCGGCAGCCCCGCCCCGGAGCGCCAGGATGCTGCGGCCCTGGCCAGCCCGGCGCTCGATGCCGGACAGGCCGCGGCGCAGATCGACCGCCTGAACGCCTATGTGCGCTCGATCAGCACCGTGCGCGGGCATTTCGTGCAGCGGGCCAGCAATGGCAACACCCAGACCGGCACGTTTTTCTGGAAACGCCCGGACCGCCTGCGCATCGAATACGACACGGCGCCGCTGCTGATCGTCTCTGACGGCTCCAATATCGCCCAGATCGACAAGGCGCTGGAAACCATCGACCAGGTGCGCCTGGGCTGGACGCCCTACAAGTTTCTGCTCAAACGCAAGTTTGACCTGCGCAAGGGCGCCAGGCTGGTGCGGCTGCAGCGCACCAAGAGCGCCAGCTTCGTCACCGTGCGCGACAAGGACGGCAAGGTGGATGGCGACTTCACCCTGATCTTCGCCGAACCGGACCTGAAACTGCTGGGCTGGACCTGGGAGAATGATTTTGACGGCAAGATCAGCTTCATCCTCAATGACGTGGTCGAAGGCGAAAAGCTGAGCCCGGCCCTGTTCACCATCGCCGAGGAAGAGCATCGCCGCGGCGGCAGGCGGCGCTGAATCCGGTCCCGGACCCCGAAAACTGTGTTTTTTTTGTCACAGGCAAATGATAACGTAAATTTCATTTGCATTTTTTGCGCACTGTGTCTTTAATACACCTCGATGGTTGCCGCCCTCAGGGCCCGTTCCGTTCCCCCCCCGCAGCGGGCCGCAGGCGGCAATCCGGCCGGCAGCATCCCCCACCCGGCCATCTGCGCAAAGAGACGCGCACACAGGACGCCCGGCCGCCCCCTCTCGGCCGGGCGTTTTGTCTTTGCGGCCATGCACCCCGCACCCTTGCCCCGGCCCGGCAATCATGCTTGGCAGAGGGGCAGTGCAGGAGGGTGTCTTGGCGGATTTTTCGATTGCCAGCTGGAATGTCAATTCGGTGCGTTTGCGCGCGCCGCAGGTGCTGGAGTTTCTCGAGAGCGCCCGGCCGGACGTGCTGTGCCTGCAGGAAATCAAGTGTCGCAATGCGGAGTTTCCGGCCAGGGCCTTCGCCAAAGCCGGCTATCCGCATCAGATGGTGCGCGGGCAAAAGGGCATGCACGGGGTCGCCATTCTGTCGCGCCATGCGCTGAGCGAACAGCCAGACCCGCCCTTTTGCCAGGAAGACCATGCCCGGGTGGCAATGGCGGCGGTCAAGGGCATCAGCATTTG
>JALWUB010000380.1 GCA_026993275.1 Robiginitomaculum sp.
CAGCCACCACAACCTTTGCTCTCTATAAACAGATCATACACTGACACCCCGTCAACACCAAACCACTACGGAAATAGACCGAATAGAGGATTTTGGAGCTTATTTATTTGCGAATCAGAAGTGCTCTAAATTTTGCTGTGCTATGCACCATGCGATATGGTATATTACAACACTCTGCAGGCAGGGTGAAAAAGCCCGGAGCTCATGCCTCCAGTTCGGCGTCCCAATAGAGGTAATCGAGCCAGCTTTCGTGCAGAAAGCCGGGCGGGAAGCGCCGTCCCTGCGCCTGCAACTCGAACGCCGTCGGTCGCCTTGGCGGCCTGGCAGGCACCATGCCGGCCTGGTGCGGCAGGCGCCCGCCCTTGCGCAGATTGCACGGCGCGCAGGCGGTAACGATATTGTCCCAGCGGGTGGTGCCGCCCCTGGAGCGCGGGATCAGGTGGTCGAATGTCAGGTCTTCGCTGGCACCGCAATAGACGCATGAGAACCCGTCGCGCAAGAACACGTTGAAGCGGGTGAAGGCCGGGATGCGGTTCTGCTTCACATAGCTTTTCAGCGCCACCACGCTGGGCAGCGCCATGGCGGTGGAGGGCGAGTGGATGCGGTGCTCGTAACTGGCGACAATGCTGACCCGGTCCAGAAACACCGCCTTGATGGCCTCTTTCCAGTGCAGCAGCGACAGCGGGTGATAGCTGAGCGGCTGGTAATCCGCATTCAGCACCAGGCACGGCCAGCCGTGCGCCCTGGCCGCCAGCGCGCTCATGAGCGCCCCGCCCGGCCGGGTGCGCGCCAGACCGGCATGTCAGATTGTGCGTCAGGACCCCTGAAAGCGCTCTACTCCTTCGCCGCGCCGCGGCATCCGGCCCGGCGCCAAATCACTCATGGCCTCATCTTAACGCCGCTTTTGTGGCGCTGTCATGGCAAAAATGCCCTCAGGCCAGCACATCGTGCAGGAAGCGCCCGCCAATGGCGAGGCCATCCTGGCCGATGGAATGGGCGACACCGTGGCTGATATGCCATTTGACCGGCACTCCTGCCGCGCGCAAGGCCTCCATCGCCATCACCGAAAACGCCACCGGCAGCACATCATCCGCATCGCCGTGAATGAGCTGCACCGGCGGTTTTGACCGCAATTCCTCTGCAAGTGATTCCGGCGCTGCCAGCGCTCCGGAATAACCAAGAATGCCGGCCAGTTGCGCCTTGCGGCGCAGGCCCGTGTGCAGCGCCAGCATGGTGCCTTGGGAAAACCCCACCAGCGCCACCCGGTCCGGCGTCAGACCGGTCCGCGCCAGTTCCTCGTCGATGAAGGCATCCAGCGCCGGGGCTGCCGCGCGCACGCCTTCGGCCATGGCCTTGGGGTCGAGCCGGGAAATCCCGAACCACTGATAGCCGCCCGGCAGCCCGGGCACGGCTTGCGGCGCATTGGGCGCCACAAAGGCGGTATCAGGCAGGACCGGCGCCCAGTGCGGCGCCAGGCCGATCAGGTCGGCGCCATTGGAACCATAGCCATGGCACAGGATCACCAGGGAGGTTGGCGCGCCGCCGGATTTTGGTGCAAAGCGGGGTCCGTCAAGAGACATGAGACAGCCTTTCAAGCCTGTTTGAAGCCTCCTGTGTAGCAGCCCGGCGCGGCGGCGCAATCTCTTGCCTCAGGGGGCAGGCTTTGGCATGGCTGGCCCATGACCGGTTTCGTCACCCGCTTTGCGCCCTCGCCCTCCGGACGCCTGCACCTTGGCCATGCCTTCAGCGCACTGCTCGCCCACAAGGCGGCGCGCGAGGCGGGCGGACAGTTCCTGCTGCGCATGGAGGACATCGACCGCAGCCGCTGCAAGGCGGTGCATGCGCGCGCCATCGCGGACGATCTGCGCTGGCTGGGTCTCGACTGGGACGGCCCGGTGCGCCGCCAGAGCGCGCACATGGAGGACTATGCCGCGGCGCTGCAGCGCCTGCGCGCCATGGGCGTGCTCTATCGCTGCTTCAAGACCCGCCGCGAGGTGCTGGCCGAATGCGTGCGCGCGCCGCATGGCCCGGGTCCGGTTTATCATGGCCCCAGGCATCCGCTGAGCGCCGATGAGGAGGCCGCCTTGCTGGCCGCGGGCAAGCCCTTTGCCTGGCGGCTGTCCCTGCGCGCGGCGCGCGATGTGCTGGGGCCGCGCTGGGACCAACTCGGCTTTACCGAGTTGGGCGAAGGTCCGCATGGCGAGCGGGGCGGCATTCGCGCCCGGCCCGAATGCCTTGGCGATGTGGTGCTGGCACGAAAAGATATCGCCACCTCCTACCACCTCAGCGTTACCCATGATGACGCCGCACAGGGGATCACCCATGTGTTTCGCGGCCGCGACCTGTTCGAGAGCACGTTCATGCACGTGCTTCTTCAGGCCCTGATGGGCTGGCCCACACCGCTCTATCATCATCACCGGCTGATCTGCGATGACAGGGGTCAAAGGCTGGCGACCCGCAATGATGCGGTCTCTCTTGCCGCCATGCGCGCGGCCGGCGTCAGCGCCGCTGCGGTGCGGGAGCGGCTTGGTTTTTAGCGCGCCGGGTCAGGCCCATGGCGCGGGCCTCGATGGCGCGCAGGAAGCGTTCCGCGGCGCGCACCTCTTCGGCGCTGAAACCGTCCAGCAGCAGCTCTTCCTGCGCCCGCGCCAGCGGCGCCACCTCGTCATAAATGCTGCGGCCGGTCCGGGTCAGCGACAGGATGCGCGCCCGGCCATCGCTGGGCGAAGCCGTGCGGGCGACAAGGCCGCGCCCGAGCAGGGCCGAGACGGCACGGCTCACCGCCATCTTGTCCATGGCCGCGCGCGCCGCCACCCCGCCCGCGGTGAGGCCATCCTCGGCGCCCAGGATCGCCAGCACCCGCCATTGCCAGATGGAAAGGCCGAAGCGGTCCTGGTAAAGCGCGGCAATCAGGCGGCTAACCCGGTTCGAGGCCACCGACAGGCGGTAGGGCAGATAGTCATCCAGATGCAGGATGCCGGGCGCGGCGCCGTGCTCACGGGCCGTCATATTTCTGCACGCGCTGTTCGATGCGGCCAAAGATGGAGGCGCCGTCTTCATCCTTCATCTCGATCGCCACCGTGTCGCCAAACCGCATGAACGGCGTCGAGGGCTTGCCGTGCATGATGGTTTCGATCATGCGCAGTTCGGCAATGCACGAATACCCGGCGCCGCCGGCGCTGACCGGCTTGCCCGGGCCGCCATCCATCTTGTTGGAGACGGTGCCGGAGCCGATGATGGTGCCGGCGCCAAGCGGGCGGGTCTTGGCCGCATGGGCAATGATCTGGCCAAAGTCGAAGGTCATGTCGATGCCGGCATTGGCGCGGCCAAACAAATCGCCATTCAGGGTCACCAGCATGGGCAGATGCAGCTTGCCCTCGCGCCAGGCCCCGCCCAGCGCATCGGGCGTCACCGCCACCGGTGAAAACGCCGAGGAGGGCTTGGACTGGAAGAAGCCAAAGCCCTTGGCCAGCTCGCCGGGGATCAGGCCGCGCAGGGAGACGTCATTGACCAGCATGATCAGCCGCACTTTGGAGAGCGCAAGATCCC
>JALWUB010000381.1 GCA_026993275.1 Robiginitomaculum sp.
AACCGGCATGCTGACCGGCGCCATTGCCAGGCCCAGCGGTGCCTATCAATGGTCCGGCATCCCCTATGCCGCACCGCCGGTGGGCGATTTGCGCTGGCGCGCGCCGCGCCGGGCCAGGCCCTGGCACGGCACGTTCCAGGCGCTCGACAGCAAGGTGCGCTGTGTGCAGCGCGCCCGCACGGCTGATCTCGATGATGACCTGGGCGCCCTGGTCGGCCGCGAGGACTGCCTGGTGCTGAACATCTGGACCCCGCCCTTTGCGCCGGACGCCGTGCCGGCGGGCGATGCCGCCCTGCCGGTGATGGTGTTCATTCATGGCGGCAGCAATGTGTGGGGTTATGGCGGCCAGTATGACGGCCAGTATCTGGCCACCCGGCACAATCTCGTTATTGTCTCGATCAATTACCGGCTGGGGCCGTTTGGCTGGCTGGCGCATCCGGCCTTGCGCGCAACGGCCCTCAGCGAAGATGACAAAAGCCCCAATTTCGCCCTTCTGGACATGATCGCGGCCCTGCAATGGGTGCAGCGCAATATCGCTGCCTTTGGCGGCGACCCGTCCAGGGTGACCATTTTTGGCGAATCCGCAGGCGGCCACGATGTTGCCAGCCTGATCGCCCTGACCCGCGCGCGCGGCCTGTTCCGGGGGGCCATTATCGAAAGCGGCTATTTTACCTCCCATACCCTGGACCAGGCCGAAAACGGCGTCAGCGCCGACAGCGGCTGGGCCTATAAGGGCGGCAAGGCGATTGCCGCCGCTCTGCATCCGCCGCACGGGCTTGACGGCGCCGGGATGGCGCGTTTCCTGCGCGCCGCCAGTGCGAAAGAGGTCTACAAGGCGGCCCAGGAAAAGGGCACTGGCGAGCCCGGATCGCCCCTGATCATCGCCGATAACATTCTGCTCAAGGCACCCAGCCTGGAAGCCGCGCTGGAGCAGCCGGGGCGCGTCACCGTGCCGGTGATCACCGGCACCAATCGCGACGAAACCAAGCTGTTCAACATTTCCGACAAGGCCTTTGTCAAAAACCTGTTCGGGGTGTTGCCCAGGGCCCGCAATCCCCGTCTTTACGATCTGATCTCGGAATATGAAAGCGCCATGTGGCGGGTGCGCTCGGTCGATGACCAGGCGCGCCGCCTGGCCAGGACCGGCACAGCGCCGCTTTACGCCTACCGCTTTGACTGGGACGAGGAAGGCGCGTTCCTGGGCAGTGACCTGTCGCACCTGCTGGGCGCGGGCCACGCCATGGAGCTGCCCTTTGTGTTCAACAGTTTTGCCACCTTCCCGGTGGACAGGGGCTATGTCTTTCCAAAATCCGGGGCGGCGGCGCGCGATCGGCTGTCACGGGCGATGATGTCCTATTGGGCCGCCTTCGCCACCTATGGCGCGCCAGGGCGCGGCATGAACGGAACCCTGCCCGAATGGAAAAGCTGGGCCGCAGCGCCCGGACGGCTGATGGTGTTTGATACCGAAGCTGATGGCGGTGTGCGCATGGCCGGGGAAGAGGCCAGCGTGCACAGTGTGCTGGACACCCTGAACAGGGATCAGCGCTTTCAGTCGCTCAAGGAACGCTGCATGGCGTTTCTGGGCGTGCGCGGCTGGTTTCCGGAGATTCGCCGCAAAGTGCGACAATTTGCACACACTCGATGCAAATTTTGAGCATTCTCGCCTCTGACGCGCAAAAAAATGCCCCCTGCCCCGGCCATTTCCCCAGAACAGCACTGGACGCGCTGCGTGCAAGGTGCTGAAATGACGCCAAGGCGTATCAGAATCGCTTTTAACTGAGGGGAAAAACATGACCAAGCTTAAACTGCGTGCCATTGCGACAACCGCTTTGGTGGCGACACTGGCTTTGCCGGTGCTGGCAATTGCCCAGGACGACACCACCACCGAAGACGAAATCATCGTCACCGCGCAAAAACGCGAAAAGACCTTGCAGGATACGCCTGTTGCCGTCACCGCGGTGACCGATGCCGAACTCAAGAAATCGCAGATCCGGGACATGCGCGACCTGCCGCTGCTGGCGCCGTCGCTGACGGTGGCACAGTTCGCCAGTTCGTCGCAAACCGTGTTCTCGATCCGCGGCATTGGCACATCGGGCTTCAATGCCGGGCTGGAGCCCGCTGTCGGGGTGTTCGTGGATGGCGTCTACCGCACCCGCCAGGGCGCATCGGTCAATGACTTTCCGACCGTCGAGCGCATCGAAGTGCTGCGCGGCCCGCAATCGACCATTTACGGCAAGAACACGCCGGCCGGCGTGGTCAGCATCATCACCAAAAAGCCTGAATACGAATTTGGCTTTTCCGACCTTGAAGCCACCTTCGCCAATTACAGCGGCACCATTGTCAAGGGCTCCGTGACCGGGCCGATCGGCCAGGGCGAAAAGGCCGCCTTCCGGCTTTCGGGCAATCTCAACAAGCGCCACGGCTTCATTGACAATGTCTTTGACGGCCGCAAGCTCAACAACCGCAACCGCTGGGCGCTGCGCGGGCAGTTGCTGTTCGAGCCCAATGACAATGTCTCGGTGCGCATTATCGGCGATTTCGCCTCCATCAAGGAACGCTGCTGCGCCTCGCCCTTCATTTTCAACGCGCCGCAAAATGCCGCGGCCCTGGGCTTCCTGGGCGCCACCGTGCTGCCGGCAGACCCGTTCAAGCGCGACGTCAGCTTTGACGGCAAGCTGTTCACCGATCAGGAAACCGCTGGCCTGTCCACCGAAATAGACTGGGATCTGGGCGGTGCCACCTTTACCTCGATCACCGCCTACCGGACCTTCGATGAAGTCAATGACATCGACCCGGACTTCATCGACATTGCGCTGACCAATAACCGCACATTGTCGGACACCTACCAGACCTTCACCCAGGAGTTCCGGGTCACCTCGACCGGCGAGCGCAAGGTCGATTACATGTTTGGCGCCTATTATTATGACAATACGCTCAAACACACCAACCAGACGCTTTACGGCAACAAGCTGCGGCCATTTGCCGACCTGGCCACCTCCGCCATTGTTCCCGGCGGCGCCATCACGGCCCTGGAAAATCTCGTGCTTCTGGGGCAGGCCATCGGCATTCCCGATGCGCTGGCGCTCGGGCCCATCGGCCCCGGCACTTTCCTGGCCGAAAACCAGGGGCTGGTGGGATCGAACTTCCACCAGAACACCAAGACCTATTCGGCCTTTACCTCGCTTGATTTTCACATCAATGACCAGTTCACGGTGACCACCGGCGCGCGCTACACCCACGAGCGCAAGACCGTGAACACCGTGGTGCAGATCAACGATCCGTTCTCGGCGCTCGATCTGGGCAATCTGACCTTCCTGGAGCAGTTTCCGCCGCTGGGCACGCCGCTCGGGCCATTCTTCAGCCCCGGCCCCATTCCGCGCAACCAGTTCCAGGGCCTGGCCGTGTTCCAGTTCTTCGTCCCGACCCCTGGCGCCATTGACAAGCGCACCGAGGACAAGCTGACCGGCAACATCATCTTGCAATACAAGATGAATGACAACGTCAACACCTATGCCAGCTTCACCCGCGGCTTCAAGGCCGG
>JALWUB010000382.1 GCA_026993275.1 Robiginitomaculum sp.
TCTTTACCCGCGATGGCCGCGCCGTGATCGTGCAAAGCGATGAAGGCCGCAGTTTCGTCGGCCTGGTGCGCATTGACCTGAAAAGCGGCAAGAAGACGGCCCTGAGTCCGCGCCTGAAAGGCGATGTCACCGGCTTTGCCCTGTCCCGGGACGGGCGCACCCTGGCTTATACGGTCAATGTGGAGGGGCGCTCGGTGGTGCTGATCGCCGACGCCCGCACCGGCAAGGTGCTGAAAGCGCCAAAACTGCCGGTTGGCGTGGTGACAGACCTGGCCTTTGACCCGTCCGGCCGCCGCCTGGGATTCAGCTTTGACGGCGCCCGCCATCCCCAGGGGGTGTGGGTCTATACCTGGCGCGCCAATGTCTTGCGCGAATGGACCAGAGGGCTGCCAGACCGCCCCGGCCCGGCCCGTTTCCGGCGTGTGCACAGCGTGCGCTATCCGTCTTTTGCGGAAGCCGGTGGCAAACGGCGCAAGATCCCGGCCTTTGTGTACCTGCCCGGCAAGGCGGCAAAACGCCCTTTGCCGGTCATCATCACCATTCACGGCGGCCCGGAAGCGCAATACCGGCCGCGGTTTTCCTCCAGGATACAATACTGGGTGAATGAACTGGGCGTTGCGGTGATTGCCCCCAATGTGCGCGGCTCGTCCGGCTATGGCGGCAATTATGTCGCTCTTGATGACGGCCTGCACCGGGAGGATGCGGTCAGGGACATTGGCGCACTGCTGGACTGGATCGCCCGGCGCAAGGACCTGGATGCGTCGCGGGTGATCGTCGAGGGCGGCTCTTATGGCGGCTATATGGTGCTGGCGGCGCTGGCCGCCTATCCGCAACGCCTGGCCGGCGGCATCGACATTGTCGGCATTTCCAGCTTCGTGCCGTTTCTGGAAAACACCAGCGGCTACCGGCGCGACTTGCGCCGCCGCGAATATGGCGATGAGCGCCAGCCGCTGGTGCGGGCCTTCCTGGAGCGCATTTCGCCGCTGAACCAGGCCGCCCGCATCCGCGCGCCGCTCCTGATCGTGCAGGGCCGGAATGATCCGCGCGTGCCTGCCGCGCAAAGCGTGAAAATGGCCGCCGCGGTGCGCGCGTCGGGCACGCCGCTCTGGTTCATGCTGGCCCGCAATGAGGGGCATGGCTTTCGCAAGCGCGACAACGTGCTGGCGCTGCGCGCCGCCGAGACGGATTTCATCCGCTTTTGCCTGGCCCGCGCCGCAGCGGGCGACAATTCCTAGGGTCTGAACCCAACTGGAATATGCCATTGACGTTTGACAGGAAATGGCAAGATGCCAGCAAAGGCGACGAAGGACAGGGCTGTCCCTATTCGAGGAGCGTTTGCGCCGCAGATTGGGCTTTCCTGTCAAACCCGCCAGGAAACTTTAGAGGGCGCGGCGGATTTTCGCCCTGGATGCGTCGGAATGGATTGAACATGCCCCACATTTCCCGCGCCATCCCTTTGTTTTGCCGCACTTCTTATCCGAAAACCGGTTCCCACTTTTCGGGAAGTGCTCTAGTACAGGCCGCGCCACCTCAAGAACCCTTTCCCCCGCCGGATCCACCCCGTTGACCGGATCGCCGCCGACATAGGTATAGCGCCCGAACATGAAGGGCCTGTGCGCGGATCCCCGCCTTCGCCGGGGCAGGCCCCATACCGGCCTGCATGGTGTTCAGCCCGGCTGCCGCATCCTTGATGTGCCCGGTGAAGCCGCCCTGCTGTTTCGTGCGTCACACACGCCTGCTGGCGCCATGGCCCGGCTTGCGCCAACCCGGGGGGCGGGCCATATAGAGGCCCGGAGGATATCCCATGCAATTGTCCCAGCGGGCGCGGCGCATCTGGTCAAGACTGAAATCCCTGTGGCGCAAGCCGGTAAGCGACGAGCCGGTGGTCGAAACCGCCAGCGCGCCGCCGTCAGCGCCCAAGCCAAAACGCAGGCACCTGTGGCGCAGGCTGGGGTTTGCGGCGGTGCTGCTGATCGTCCTGTCCTGGCCCGCCATGGCGGTGCTGACCAGCCGCATTGATGATGACCCGGCGTATACGCCGCCACCGCCGCCAAAGGGCGGCTCGGCCACGGTGGCGATGATGGCCGGGCTGATGGAGCACGAAATCTCTCATGCCGGCTGGGTTGCCAATGCGCCGTTTTTCATGCCCGCCCACATGCTCGACAACATGCCCAATTACCAGATCGGCCTGGTTACGGCGCTGGGCCGTTTTGCCTTCGAGCTGGAGGACCAGATTGGCCGCGAGCGCGGCTCTTCGGCTTCCGATGCGGACCTGACCACGGCGCGCTCGCGCCTGCAATACGCGCCCACCGTGTGGATTTTCAAGCCAGGCACCCTGTGGCCCACGGCCCCGGCGGAAGGCCAGTACCGGGAGGCCATAGCGGCGCTGCGGCGCTATAACGAGCGCCTCGCCAAGGGCCAGGCGACATTCGATACCCGCCCGGACAATCTGCTGGCGGCGCTGGACCGCATCGCCTATGACCTGGGCTCGGCTTCGGCCGAACTGGATGCGCACATTGCCGGGCGCCACAAGACCCTGGGCCTGGTGGACCTGACAGCGGACAATATCTTCTACCGCTCCAAGGGCCGCGCCTATGGCTATTACATGATCCTCAAGGCGCTGCGCACGGATTTCAAGGACATCATCGCCCAGCGTGACAGCGCCGGGCTTTATGACAAGATGCTGGAAGAGCTGCGCTGCGCCGCCGTGATGCAGCCTTTGGTCGTCAATAACGGCACCATGAGCGGCCAGTTCTTCCCCAACCATCTGGCCAATCAGGGCTTTTACCTGCTGCGCGCCCGCGCCAAACTGCGCGAGCTGACCGATATCCTGAAAAAGTAGAGGCCTGTGCCGCGGTCTGAGGGGTTGGCCTTACACCCGCACCAGTTTGAAATTTTCGCGTGCCAGGCGCGGTTGCACCTGCATGGTTTTCAGCGCCCCGGCGCCAATGCGGCCCAGGAAGGCATTGGCGGCGTCGCGCTCGGTGCCTTGCAGGCTGGCATAATGATCCAGCACGCGCTCCAGCATCCACAGGGGATAGGGGAAGACGGCGCGGTCTTCCTCCACCCCGCCAATGCGGTATTTGTGAAAGCCGGTAATGCGCGGCAATTCCCGGCTGTCCGGATTCTCCGCCGCCCATTTTTGCAGGTCCGCCAGGGTATCCTGCAGGATCGGCAGCTGTTCGCGGGCGAACATCTCCAGCATGGGGATCAACGTTTCCGGCACCTCGTCCGGGGGGAGAAAATCACCGCTCAACGGGTGTTGCGGCGCATGGGTACGGCGGGCCCAGGCGGCGACGCGCGGGGCGATGCGCTCCATGATCGCGCCCGATGCCGGATCGCGGTAATTGTGCGCATACAAGGGCCCCAGCAGGCCATAATCGCCAATGGACGGGCGCGAACCAAAAAGAAAGTCATGCTGCGCCAGATGCGCATCGAAAGCGCGCAGGAATTCTTCGTAAGTTGCTTCGATGGCCGGGGCGGTCTTGGCGGTGATGCCCAGAAACGGCAAGGATCCCTTGAACTTTTCCGCCGCCGCCTTGCCGCGCGCAAAGCGCTCGTCTTCGGGCAGGTCCGGAAAGGCGGTGTTGCCAAACTCCTGATAGGCAAAATCCTCATTATAGGCCCAGCGGTAATGCATGGCGGCAATCAGCAGCCATTCATCACCAAACAGCTCGAAGATCAGCGCCGCCAGCCTTTGCACCGGGCCTTGCGGGTAAACGCCCGGCCCCGGTTCGTGCGCTTCCAGATAGTCGATGATGTCGGTGGTGTCCTGCACGGTGCCGCCTTCGGGCGTGATCAGCACCGGCACCATGCCATAGCCGAGCCGCGGCAGGATCTCGTTTTCATAAACCTTGCGCGTGGAGAGCACTTCGCGAAAGGGCACGTTTTTCCAGCGCAAATAGCCGCGCGCCTTGCCCGAATAGAGCGACAGGGGGGCGGCCAGAAGTTGGTAACAGGACATGGGCAGGGTTTCCCGGAGGCGGTGCGGAGTCAGAACGGATTGAGGGTATAGCCTTCCCTGGCCAGCAGGGCATGGGCTGTCATCGCCGACAGGGCCATGGTGGCGCCGGGCAGCAGGTCTTCGTTCCTGATGCCATAATAGGCCGCGGTCTGGCCGCAGACATAAAGGCGCACCCCATGGGCGGCCAGTGCGGCCACCAGCGCCGCATTGGCATTGGCCTTGCCGTCATGATGCGGCCCGTAATAGGCGGCGCGGGTCACATCCATGGCCGCCTTGCCATGCAGCACGACGGCCAGATGGATATTGTCTTCCGGCACGCCATTGGCCGCATGCATGTTGAGAAACCGCGCGGCGCTTTCCAGCGTGCGGTTGAGTGCGCCGGGCGCTGCGCCCTTGCTGGCGTCGAAGCGCACCCTGAAGACGGTGCCTTCGGGAATCGGCTGCTCGATCACCACATCGGCGATTTTGCCAAAGCCGGGAATGACCGGCCCGGGATGAAACGCATCCACGCCCGCCAGGGCCTGTGCCGCGCCCGCCATCAACAGCAGAAGAGAGAGGATATAACGCATTGTTCGAACTCCTTGCGCCGGATTGTGCGTCGACCCTAGAACGCGGTGCGCGCCTTGTCATGGATTTTGTGAACTGGGCTCAGGCCTGCACCCTGGCAGCCGCGAGGATCGGCCCCTGGCCATCCATTTGCACAAAGATGGCGCAGCCGCCCTCGGCGGGCATGGGCATGACCAGGTGTGCCTGGCCGCCGCGCCAGTTGGCAATGCGGGTCAGGCTGGAGACGATGTTGACCTGCAACAGGGTCTTGCCCCTGTTCTCGCCGGCATCAATGCGCACCGTTTGCGCCCCCGGCGTATAGGCCGCCATCCACACGCTGGCGCCCGTCACCGCGGGGCCTGCGATGTCCAGCACCAGCGCGCCGTCTGCATTCAGCCGGGCGTGCAGGCTGGGTGCGTTTGGGGCGCGTTCGCGAACCCAGGCTCTTGCTGCGCAAAATGCCGAGCGCGTCATAGCTGTAGCTGCCCGCGCCCCAGGGGCCCGAGGCGCTCACCAGCCGCCCCAAAGCGTCATAGCCATAGGCGCGGTTGTTGGCGGCGGTTACCGCATCGGTGATGCCGGTCACCTTGCCGCGCGCGTCGTAAGAATAGGTCAGGTCCAGCGCCACCGGGCCGCCCGCCTTGGCGCTGCGCAGATGCAGCGGCAATTGCCGCGCGTTCAGGCTCTGGCTGAACACCTGGCCATTGCCGTAACTCATGGCCGCCACGGCACCGGAGGGATGATAGCTGATATTGCTGGCAAAGACGGTGGAGAGATTTTGCACCTTGGTGCGCCGCCCGAGCCCGTCCAGATCATAAACCACGCCAAGGCCCGATGGATAGTTGCGCGATTCCACCTGCCCGGTGGTGTTGTAATTATAGCCGGCCCCAAAGCTGACCCCGTCCATCTGGAAAATCTCGGCGGTCATCAACCCCAGCTCGTTATAGAAATAAAACCAGTTGGCCTGGTCCGCCACCCGCGCGCCGGGCAAAGCGCGAGAGAGGATCGTCACATTGCCGTTGGGCATCAAAGGTTTTGCTGATAGTGGGTGTCGCCGGGTCGGTGAACAGCAACTGTCACCGGGACGGGATAATTTCGGTTACTGTCACCGTAATTCATAATTTACAATCCAGATCTCATATCATCAAACTTAATTGAGTGTTTTCCACATTTTACCCAGGTTGTTGCGAGTCCGTTATTCTTTTCGGACGAATTATAGATTTTTATATATTTTATTCCCATGGTTGGAGAATATAATACTTCCGCAGTCTGCCTTGGTAGAGTGTCTGAAAGAGAATTTCCAACAATCACCATCCAGTCAGGTTTAGCATCAGGTTTAGCCTCATAACCATATCCATTAAGAACCCATCGCATCCCTTTAAAGGGCAGCACTTTTTTCTTAGGTAATGAGAGTGGAAATGATGCCAGACCCAACGCATTATTAGATTCCAAAACGGCCATCTTTGTCACAGTGTCAGAGCGGATCCATCTGTGCGCAGTGAATGAGATAAGAATCGGGTCATGTCTGCCAGCAAAAAATGCATCCTTTTCACAAAATTTAAAAAAAGTGGGATCGTCATATTGCTGGCATGATGTAATAGGCATAAAAATAACAATTATTAATACTCGTATAATCATAGAGGATCTAAACATAATTACAAGTCTTTAGCATCCAGGGTAAGTAGCTAATAATCCAGTACCAAATATTCCCCCGACAGCCGAACATCCACCATCACCCAATCCATTATTCATTAATTGACTACGCGCCAGTGCATCTAAATTTCTGTGGTCAGACCTCGTGATATTATTATTCCATATTGACCACCTCGTTGCGTGAAGCCTTTCATGAAATAAAGTGCGTGCTTGGTCAGATGGGTTTTTGAACTGTCTGCTATATTGAGTATTGATATATATTGCGTTAGGGCCAGTTGTTATTGCAGCCGTATCCTTACCAACGCTGTAATAAGAGGAGGCTGACGACCCATATTTTGCTAGGCTCATTCCATATTTTCCTGCAACGATAATGGACAACCCTTTTGGAAAACCAACAGCAGCTCCTACAAATTGAGAAGTTGCACGAACCAAATTTGTTGCGTCCTTATCTGAACCACTAACATTCGCGCCACTTTTTGATAAATCGGCTCCATTGTTGTTTCTTATAAAAGTTCCGAATGCTTTCCCAAGAGCACTGATTTGTCTGTTGCTTAAATCCTTGTCTTTTGTATTACCATCGCCGTCGCCATCAACATTCACACATGATTTAATTCGTGAGCCAGTGGTTTCTTTGCAAACACGAGCCAACCCAAACGGATCCACCCCATTCACCGGATCACCCCCGACATACGTATACCGCCCGAACATGAAGGGCTTGTCGGGGGAGAAGTTCACCGGGTCGATGCTCAGGAACCTTCCAATCGCCGGATCATAATATCGCGCCTGCATGTAGTTCAGCCCGGTGGCCTTGTCACGCAAGTGGCCGGTGAAGCCGGGCTGGTTGTCATTCGCCGCCGGGTTTAGCGTTGTCTCGCCGTATGGGGTATAGTGCTCGGTCCAGGCGATAGTGCCGCTGGCGTTGGTGCCGGTGGCCGCCGAGCCGAGGGTGTCGTTGTGCAGCCAGGTGACCGTGCTGCCCGAGACCCGGGCGATGGCCTGGCCTGCGGCGCGGATGGTGTCGGTGCGGGTCAGGGTGGACGCGTCATAGACCTCCATCAGCGCCCCGGCGTGGTCATAGATGGTGTAGATGGTTTTGCCATTAACGATGGATTCCACCCGCTTCTTGTTGCCATAACCAACGCTTCACCTACCCTATCAAAAGCAGGCCGGAAACACAAAGATTGCAGTTGCATCGCATTCGTAATACAGATTCTTCCTACGTGTTTTTGAGGGTGCGGGCCCGCACGGGATACGGGGCTGCATTGAGCGAGAGCGGGAGTGATTATTCTCATCGTCATGAACGCCTACTTAATGCGCGCTAAAACAACGCACCATTATGGCTCAAAAGCAAGCCGGGTGGGGCGTTTTTGGCATTGGCGTAACCACACCGAAATTAGAAGTCAGAAATCCATGGGTGGCAACCAGTCAAATTCCCATGCTATTCCGATAACCATATCATTTCTATATAAAATAAGTATGTGGCCATTTTTAAGTATTTTCGATACACCAAACCCATCAATGAGTTGTGCATGTTTACATATAGATAATGAACGCATCAATCTTGAATCGCATTTTTCGGAAGTGTAGTAGTAGTAATATTTTTCAGGAAGGGTGCCTCTGGCTTTCGCCAGGCTATCCCCGATTTTTACTCCAAATTTCCCGCCTTCAGTCAGATAGCCATAAAAGTAGGTGTCAGTTCCAGGGGGGATAGGCGTTGGGCTTTTTACACACCCCTGCAGAGTCAGCATTGCCAACAGCATCAAGAGGAACCACTGCATACGCATGCCCGGCCTGGCATTGACGATCGCGCTCGTTCGCCCCTTGTCAAGGCACAGACTCAACGCAGGTCTATCCACCAAACCGCCGCATTTGCTGGGTATCAGCATTGGGCCATGCTCCCAGTCCCAGCCCCTTAAAAATTCTGCTCATACCACATATTCTACCAGAAAAGGCATCAACAAAAACATCCCGACAATCATCAAGATGACAGCCAGCAGAAGCATCGCCTTTCGCGGCAAGACGACATGGGATTTACCAACAAAAAGGCCGAACACGGCGCTCAAAATTAACTTTAAACTAAGGGCGAAAGCAAAATAACCAAACACATATGCTACCACCTGAGAAGGCGCTGTGGATTCAATCGTGCCGAATTGGACTATCGCCATGACAACAATAATTCCCAAATAAATCGCTGTCCCTACTGGCGGCAAAAAGGCAATTTTAGCGGCACGGCTAATGCTCATTTTTCCACTCTCATGCGGATTATTCTTCATTATTTTTAAAATATTTCATTCATTATTATCTTTGACGAACTCAATTGCATTTTTGGCCGCTTCAGCGGTATCATGGATAGAGAAACTACTACCTTTTACTTCGAAATCGGTTCCGGCGCTTGCCCCTGCGCCGCCGTCAATTCCTATCGAGACCCGGCCCTTTTCATCTACAGAAACCGGGCCACGGCTCCCCGAAACATCTGGCAGGCTGTCCGCATCCGGGTTTGCTTCCTGAAGCACGCGCATGGCCCCGCCATTGCTGTTTGCCTTGCCTTGCTGACTGCCATTCGCATTGAACTTCCATTGTGTAGGTCCGGGGTTATCTACCGTTCCCAGCATATTGTCCACCTTTTCCCCGGCGGCCATGACCTTGTCATGGATTTTGTGAACTGGACTCAGGCCTGCACCCTGGCGGCTGCGAGGATCGGCCCCTGGCCATCCATTTGCACAAAGATGGCGCAGCCGCCCTCGGCGGGCATGGGCATGACCAGGTGTGCCTGGCCGCCGCGCCAGTTGGCAATGCGGGTCAGGCTGGAGACGATGTTGACCTGCAACAGGGTCTTGCCCCTGTTCTCGCCGGCCTCAATGCGCACCGTTTGCGCCCCCGGCGTATAGGCTGCCATCCACACGCTGGCGCCTGTCACCGCGGGGCCTGCAATGTCCAGAACCAGCGCGCCGTCTGCATTCAGCCGGGCATGCAGGCTGGGCGCATTTTCGGCGCGTTCACGCGCTGCCCGGGCCAGCGCCTTGCGCAGCGCCCTGCCGGGCAGGCCATGGTGTATGCTGCGTCCGTTCAGCACAATTTGGGGCGTATAGACACGCGGCTTGTGCAAGGCACGCCCATAGGCATATTGCCGGGCGGTGAAGGCCGGTTTGGCGAAGGTGTCGCGCCAGCCCAGATAATCCCAGTAGTCGACGGCGAAGCTGAGCGCGATGATGTCCGCGCGCCGGGCCAGTTGCGCCAGAAACGCTTCCGCCTTGGGGCAGTTGGGGCAGCCCTGGGAGGCAAACAGCTCCACCACCACCGGCGGCGTGTCCGCTGCGGCCTGTGCCGCGCCAGATGCGGCAGGCCCCGCCAGCCCGCCTGCCAGCAGGGCAAATACGGCAAGACGCATGAATAACCGGACGATCATCATGCCTGTTTTTACCGCTCAGGCGCGGCGGGCGCCAATCACGTGGGCGTGAGAGCGTTCACGATTGCGCCTGCGCCTGGCGCGCCAGATTGCGCAGCACATAATGCAGGATCCCGCCATTGCGGTAATAGTCGAGCTCGTCATCCGTATCGATGCGCACCAGCGCCTCGAAGGTTTCGGTTGTGCCATCGGCGCGGGTCAGGGTGACGGGGATCATGGCCTTGGGCGTGAGCGCATCCAGCCCTTCAATGCTGAAACGCTCATCGCCCTTCAAGCGCAGGCTGATGCGGTTCATGCCGCCAGTGAATTCCAGCGGCAGCACGCCCATGCCGATCAGATTGGAGCGGTGAATGCGCTCGAAACTTTCGGCGATCACCGCGCGCACGCCCAGAAGCCGCGTGCCCTTGGCGGCCCAGTCCCGCGACGAGCCGGTGCCGTATTCCTTGCCGGCAATGACAATCAGCGGCACGCCATCGTGCTGGTATTCCATGGCCGCATCAAAAATGGGCTCGACCGTGCCGCCGGGAAAATGCTTGGTATAGCCGCCCTCGACGCCATCGAGCATCAGGTTGCGGATGCGGATATTGGCGAAGGTGCCGCGCATCATCACATGGTGATTGCCGCGCCGCGAGCCATAGGAGTTGAAATCGCGCGGCGCCACCTGGTGCGCCAGCAGATATTTGCCTGCCGGGCTGTCGGCCTTGATGGCCCCGGCGGGGCTGATGTGGTCGGTGGTGATGGAATCGCCAAAAAGCCCCAGAATGCGGGCATTGCGGATGTCCTCCACCGGCGCCACGTCCAGCGCCATGTCCTTGAAGAAGGGCGGGTTCTGGATATAGGTCGAGGCCGGGTTCCACTCATAGGTCTCTTCGCCGGTGATCTTGATGGCGCGCCAGTGCGCATCGCCTTCGAAGACATGGGCATAGCGCGCGGCAAACATCTCCGGGGTGACGCAATTGCGCACGCACTCGGCGATTTCCGCTGAACTGGGCCAGATATCGCGCAGATAAACCGGATTGCCCTCGGCATCCTCGCCGAGCGGGTCCCTGGCAATGTTGACCGTCATCGACCCGGCAATGGCATAGGCGACCACCAGGGGCGGGGAAGCCAGGTAATTGGCCTTGATATCCGGGCCGATGCGGCCCTCGAAATTGCGATTGCCCGACAAGACCGAGCACGACACCAGGTCGCCCTCCTTGATGGCCTTGGCCAGGGGCTCCGGCAGCGGCCCGGAATTGCCGATACAGGTGGTGCAGCCATAGCCGACCAGATCAAAGCCGAGCGCATCGAGGTCGTCCTGCAGGCCGGCCTTTTGCAGATAGTCCGTCACCACCTGCGAGCCAGGCGCCAGCGAGGTCTTGACCCAGGGTTTCACCTTCAGGCCCTTCTTGCGGGCATTGCGCGCCAGCAGGCCGGCGCCCAGCATCACCGAGGGGTTGGAGGTGTTGGTGCACGAGGTGATCGCGGCAATGAAGATGTCGCCATGGCCAACGCTGTAGTCCGTGCCCTCGACCGGCACCTTGCGGCCGGCATCGCTGGCCTTGCGGAAGGTCTTGTCCAGCGCCACGGCAAAGGCGTCGGCGGCATTGTCCAGCACGATGCGGTCCTGCGGCCGCTTCGGCCCGGCAATGGAGGGTTTCACATCCGCCAGGTCCAGCACCAGGGTATTGCTGTAGGCGGGCTCGTGGCCCGGTGTCCGCCACAGCCCCTGCCTGCGGGCATAGGCCTCGACCAGGGCAATGCGGTCCGGATTGCGGCCCGTGGCGGTCAGATAGGAAATGGTGTCGCCGTCAATGGGGAAAAAGCCGCAGGTGGCGCCATATTCGGGCGCCATATTGGCCAGTGTCGCCTGGTCTTCCAGCGACAGATGGTCGAGTCCGTCGCCGTAAAACTCGACAAACTTGCCGACGACGCCCAGTTCGCGCAGCATTTGCACCACGGTGAGCACCAGGTCGGTCGCGGTCGCGCCCTCGGGCATTTGCCCGTGCAGCTTGAAGCCGACCACATCGGGAATCAGCATGGAGATGGGCTGGCCCAGCATTGCCGCCTCGGCCTCGATGCCGCCCACGCCCCAGCCCAGCGCGGAGAGGCCATTGACCATGGTGGTGTGGCTGTCCGTGCCGACCAGGGTGTCGGGAAAGGCGAGGGTTTCCCCGTCTTGCTCTGCGGTCCAGACGGTCTGCGCCAGATATTCCAGATTGACCTGGTGGCAGATGCCGGTGCCTGGCGGCACGGCGCGGAAATTGTCAAAGGCGCTGGCGCCCCAGCGCAGGAAGGCATAGCGCTCCTGATTGCGCTCGTATTCGCGTTCGACATTTTTTTCGAAACTGTCCTTGCTGCCGAAATAATCGACCATCACCGAGTGATCGATGACCAGATCCACCGGGACTTGCGGGTTGATCACTTCGGCGCCGGCGCCCAGCTGCACCGCTGCATCGCGCATCGCCGCCAGGTCAACCACCGCCGGCACGCCGGTAAAGTCCTGCATCAGCACCCGCGCCGGGCGGAAGGCAATCTCATGGTTTGAATGGCGCTGCTCCAGCCAGCCCGCCATGGCCTCGATGTCGGCGCGGGTGACCGTGCGGCCGTCTTCGAAACGCAGCAGATTCTCCAGCAGCACCTTCAGCGAAAACGGCAGCGCCGATATGCCCGCCAGGCCATTTTTCTCGGCCGCGTTCAGGTCATAATAGGTGTAGCTCTTGCCCTCCACCTCAAGGGTGCGGCGGCAATTGAAACTGTCAAGAGAGGCCATGCTGTCATCCTTTGCTGTGCTGGTGCTCCGGCGCCGTGCTGCGGCCGGGCCGGGCGACTCTGTTGCTGCTTCGCATATCGCACAGCCGCACCGCAAGGTCCATGGACGCCGCAATGCGGCTGCGCCGGCGGCAAAACGCAGTGCCGCCGCACCAGGCTGCGCTTGCCATCGGCATGCGCTTGGGGACTGAACGCTGCCCGGGTTTATTCTGGCGAGGCCTTGATCAGTTTCACCCGGATGCGCGGGTTGTGGTTGGAAAAGCTCATGAACCAGGAGCCGGCAAAACCGGGCTTGAGACGCACAACGGTGCCGGGCTTGGGGGTGCGGGGCTTGTCAGGGTCGGCCTGTTTCCAGACCTCGCCATTGTCCAGCGCAATATAGAGCTTGCCAATGCCATTATGCCAGGCCTTGAGCACCTTGGCGCCATAAGCAACGCGCTTGGGCTTTTTCAGGGTCCGGCCAACCCGGTTTGGCGGGGTTTCGCCGGGTTTGACGAAAACATATTTCTGCTTTGATTTTTTCAGCCGGTTAAAGGGAAAAATGCCGCCGCGCTTCTTTTTGGTCTTGACCTGTATGCCAGCGGTGGTGCCGCTTTGACCGGCCTGCGCCGATTTGCCTGCTGGGGCGGCATTGGCCGTGCTGGCAGGTGATGCCGGCGTGGCGGCCGCCGGTTTTTGCGCCGGGCGGCTGCTTTCTGCACGGGCGCTTTGCTTGGGTGCCGCCGCCCGGGCCAGCGCCTCAAAACATTGCAGCCTGTCACCAGGATCAGGCATTTTCATGCATAACCCCAGCGCCTCTTCAATGGACAGCTCTTGCGCCGCAAGGCCATGCGCACCAAGGAGTGCGGCTGCAGCAATGCCGGCAATCAAAAACAAACGCATGGCTTTCTCCACCTGATTATCACTGCCCGTTCGTGCAGGCTTCCGGACAGTTTGCCGCAGCCGGGGCAATGAGTCGAGCGCACAAGCTTGGCCTGGCCGCGGCGGTGCTGTGACAGTCTCAACCGCAAGCGGGCTGAAATGTCCAGTGGTGCATAAATATCACAATGCCGGGATAAAATACCCGTTTTGCCCCCTTATCCCAGCTTGGCAATTGACAGAACCCGTTGCGCCCATGCCTTATGAGGACGGAGCGGTTTGCCAGGGGTTGGCGGATCGCCGGGGTTTGGGAATTATTGAACATGCACTGTATAAGGCGCAGCAAGTTTTGCTTACGCAAGTGCAGGCAGTGTGTCTCAGGCCCCTTTGGAAACGACA
>JALWUB010000383.1 GCA_026993275.1 Robiginitomaculum sp.
AAGACCTCAAGGCCGGCATGCAAAATGCCGCCGCGGCCGTGATTGAAGAGGCGGCGGAGATCATCGAAGAGGTTGCCGAAGCCGTTGCGCTGCCGGAACCCAAGATCGACGACCTTGGCCGCGCCTATGCCACCGGCAAGCGCAAGAATGCCGTCGCCCGGGTGTGGATCAAGCCCGGCTCCGGCAAGATCACCATCAATGGCCGCGACCAGCAGGAATATTTCGCCCGCCCGGTGCTGCGCATGCTGTTGCAACAGCCTTTCGAGGCGGCCGAACGCAAGGACCAGTATGACGTGGTCGCCACCGCCAAGGGCGGCGGGCTGTCCGGTCAGGCCGGGGCCGTGCGCCACGGCATTTCCAAGGCGCTGGTCAATTTCGAACCGGCCTTGCGCCCGGTGCTGAAAAAGGGCGGCTTCCTGACCCGCGATGCCCGCGTTGTCGAACGCAAGAAATACGGCAAGGCCAAGGCCCGCAAGAGCTATCAGTTCTCCAAGCGCTGATCCCTGCCCGCTTTTCCCCTCCAAATCCCCGGCCCTTGCGCCGGGGATTTTTCTTTTGCCCTGCCTGCATCCGCCCCCTGAGCGCGGCATATTGTCCCGTTTGCTGCGTTTGCACGATTTGGCAAGCCGGATGTGCTTATATAGCCGTTTGCAGCAGACCATGAGGCGCCAAGGCATGACAGAGAGCCCGCAGCACACAGACCATTCCGAACAGGCAGAAACGGCTGAAACCACAGAGTCGCAAACCCCGGCGCAAAAGGCCGCCGAAGCGCGCCATCACCTGGCCGAAATCCGCCATGACCCGGACGCCATCCGCCAGGCCTTCGAAAACGGCGTATATCCGTATCAGACCAAGATGAAGCGCAAGGTCTATGAAAAGCACAAGGCCCAGCTGCAGGTGGAATTGCTGAAGGTGCAGAACTGGGTCGAGAACACCGGCGAGCGCGTGATGATGATTTTCGAAGGCCGCGACGCCGCTGGCAAGGGCGGCACCATCAAGCGCTTCATGGAGCACCTCAACCCGCGCACCGCCCGCGTGGTGGCGCTGTCCAAGCCCACCGAAACGGAACGCCAGCAATGGTATTTCCAGCGCTATATCAAGCAATTGCCCACCGGCGGCGAAATGGTGTTCTTTGACCGCTCCTGGTATAACCGCGCCGGCGTCGAGCGGGTGATGAATTTTTGCGAGCCCTATGAATATCTCGAATTCATGCGCCAGGTGCCGGAACTGGAGCGCATGCTGGTGCGCTCCGGCATCCGCATTTTCAAGTTCTGGTTCTCGGTCAGCCGCGAAGAACAGCGCCGCCGCTTTCACGCCCGCGAGCACGACCCGCTGAAACAGTGGAAACTGTCGCCGGTGGACCGCGCCAGCCTGAACAAGTGGGACGAATACACCGAGGCCAAGGAGGCGATGTTTTTCTATACCGACACCGCCGATGCGCCCTGGACCATCATCAAGTCCGACGACAAGAAGCGCGCCCGGCTGGAATGCATGCTGCATGTGCTGAACACCCTGCCCTATCCGGACAAGAACCTGCACGTCGTGCGCCCGCCGGATCCGCTGATTGTCGGCGGCGCCCATCATGTCCTGGGCCATGCAGATCACATTCTGTCCGCCAGCGTGCACCCGGACTTGCGCCGCAGACACGCCAAGACCTGAGCACGGCCCAAGGCCCGGCACCAATCCATTGCCCGGCTGCAGAAAACCCTTTTGCCGTTTCCCCTGGGGATAGTGGTGTTGTTTGCAATTCCGCGAAGGGCTTTCAGGGGGTGTTTGGGGCACGAACAGGGCCACCCCTTGCACCGCTTGCGGGGCGCAAGGCCTTGTGGGGCCTTGATTCACAATCTCATTCGTGTGTGCAGAGCCGTCTCTGATAGCTCCGCACGCCTTGATTATCCATCCCGGTGCTCATGCGGGGATAGCCTGACGTTATCCCCGCACTCCATGGCCCGGTATGGCCCGAAATGGCGTGTTTTCTAGTCAAGACTGGTTCGAAAGTGTCCAAAACTGGCCCGCAACTGGCCTGGCCCATGGCCCGCTCGCCCACAAAAACAGGACATGCAGGCCATGGCCGGGTCATGCGGCAGGGCTCCCTCTCCCCGGCGGGGAGAGGGTTGGGGTGAGGGTGCCCGGGCTTGCAGGATTTGCCCCCAGCCCAGGGTTCATTTTCAGCTTCAGAACCCCCTCATCCTGACCTTCTCCCCACCGGGGAGAAGGGACGACGCGCGGCATTCCCAGCACCCTCATGGCGAGTGAAGCCGAACCGTGGGGGCTGCTTCGAAGGATGCGGCGCCCTTCCCGCGAGCACGGCCTTTTCCTCCCCTGCGCAGCGGGAGAGGTGCCCCGCAAGGGGCGGAGGGGGCGGGGCCTTCGTCCTTCGGCACGCTCACAGGCGAGATCGGGACGAGGTGCAGAGCCCGCGTCTTCAGGCCGGTTCGGCCTGCGCAGCAGCCGGGTCTGGCACACCGGCCAGCTTCAGCGCCGCCAGGATCGCCTCGCGTTTGGTCTTGAAGCGCTGTTCCGGGCTGACCAGATCAAGAATGCCAAACCCTTCCAGGGTCTTTTTGGCCTTGCCGGAAAGGCCGCTGATGAGAATCGTCTGGCCGTTTTCCCGCGCCTGCCGGAACAGGTCATCCAGCGCCATGGCGGCGCTGGGGTCGATATAGCCGGCTTCGGAAAAGTCATAAATGTGCACCTGGCGGCCCAGAATCTGCTGGCTGACGCGGCGGCCCAGCTCGCGCGCCGAGGCATAGGAGAAGGCGCCGCGCAGACGGGTCAGGATGACCTTGCCGCCTGCCTTGCGCAGCAATTGCCGTTCCTCTTCGCTGAGCATGGAATCATCGCCGTCCTCGCCGCTGTGGTGGCGCACGCCCTTCAGCTGTTCCTCGCTGAGCGCCCTGGCATTGACAAAGGCGGCGAGGATGATGCCGACGGCCACTGCGGTAATCAGGTCCACGAACACGGTCATCAAAAAGGTGATGATCATCACCGCCGCCTTGTCGCGCGGCACCATGTGGATGTGCTTCAGATAGCTCCAGTCGATGATGTCCCAGCCGACCTTGAACAGGATCCCGGCCAGCACCGCCAGCGGGATATGCGCCGCCAGCGGCCCCAGGCCCAGCGCCATGGCCAGCAGCACCAGCGCATGCACGGCGCCAGAAAGCGGCGTGCGGCCGCCCGCGCGCACATTGATGACCGTGCGCATGGTCGCGCCCGCACCCGGCAGGCCGCCAATCAGCCCGGCGGCAATGTTGCCAATACCCTGGCCAATCAGTTCCCTGTTGGAATCATGGCTGGTGCGGGTGATGGAATCGGCAACGATGGAGGTCAGCAGGCTGTCGATCGAGCCCAGCAGCGCCAGCACCAGGGCAGACTGCACCATGCCGCCCAGATGCGGCAGGTTGATCACCGGCACATGCACATGCGGCAGGCCGTGAGGGATGGCGCCAATGCCCGGCGCGCCCGGCAGGATGTACACCCCCGCCAGCGTGCCAATGACCAGGGCCGCCAGCGGCGGCGGCATGAAGCGGCGC
>JALWUB010000384.1 GCA_026993275.1 Robiginitomaculum sp.
TCACAGGACAACGCCACGCTATCCCCCACATGCACGGCCCCCAAGTGCGGCTCGGGCACAAAGAAGCGGATACGCACCTGCTCTGGCGGCAACAGGGCCACAACCGGCTGCGCAGGTCCGGCCATCTCGCCAGTGCGCCGCATGACCGATTGCACCACTGCGTTTTCAGGCGCGCGGACGGTGAGATCAGCCAGAAAGGTTTGTGCTTCTGCCAGCTGCGCCTGCTTGGCCAGCACATCGCTCTGTGCCGCCTTGATGGTGTTTTCGCGCGCCGCCGCGCGGACCAGGGCGAGGCGGGCCTGCTGTGCTTTCAGCACCGCCCTGGCCTCAGCCAATACCGCATTATCCCTATCCAGCCGTGCTTGCGGCGCCTGTCCCGCTGCCACCAGCGCTGCCGAGCGGGCCTGATTGGCTTGCGCCAGGTGCATGGCCGCGGCCGCTTGCGCGACGGCCTGGCGGGCAGCGGCAATGTCTTCCTTGCGCCCTCCGGCCTGCAAGTCCGCCAGCCGGGCCTGTGCTGCCGCCAGATTGGCGCGGGCCTGGGCAAGGCGGGCCTGAGCCGCGCTGTCATCAAGACGGAACAGCATGCCTTCGGCCTTGACCTGTCCGCCTTCCGCCACAGCCAGGCGCGCGATGGGGCCTTGGGTGCGCGGCGCCATGTAGAGCAACCGCCCCTCGGCATAGCCCTGCCAGGACAAGGGCTGATCTTGCGGTGCATTGCGGCAGGCCGCCAGCAACACTGCGCCCAGGCACAGCGCTCCAGCAATCGCGTGTCTCATCGCCTAGCCTCCGTTTTGACGCCATTCAGAAAAATGTCCACGTGCTGACCGGCCAGTATGTGCGGGTGGAGCGGGGTATCATCGGGGCGCGCAAATACGGTGCTCCAGATGGCCTGCAACAGCACCGTCGCGATCAGAGAGCGGGCCGCCAGCGCCGGATCAAGCGGGCGGAACTCCCTTGCCCTGATCCCCCGCTGGATCAGGCTGGTGATCGCGCCGAGGCCGGCCTCGATCACCCGTTCGCGGTAATGTTGCGCTAGATGCGGAAACCGTCCGGCCTCGCCAATCACCAGCAAGGGCACAGCAGCGACATCCGGGTCAGCAAGGCGCGTTGCCGCCAGTTCCAGCATGGTCTGCAAAAGCGGCGCGACCGGTCCTTCAGGCGCAGATGCGGCCATGGCCTCAAGCTGCGTCGCCACCGGCGCCATGGCGCGTTCGATCAAGGCTTCCAGCAAAGCAGTCTTGCTGTCGAAATAAAGATAGATCGTGCCCTTGGATATGCCCGCTTTTCTGGCGACATCATCCATGCGGGTTTGCGCAAAGCCGCGCGCGCAAAACACCCGCAAGGCCGCGTCGAGAATTTGCTTTGGCCGCTCTTCAGGCTGCCGCGTCCAACGCTTTGATGCTGTGTGCCTGGGCGTGGTCATGCTCTCATTCCCTGATGTGCTCATGTACACAACACACACAGGCAACAAGGCGAGCCAAGAAGTTAAACATAAGGAATTACCGTGTGTTGCGGCATATTTTTCATACGAAATTGCGCCGCGCCTCTCCTGTGGGTGCGCCTCTTCTGCATTATATAACTGACCAGTCAGTTATATGCAAGGGAAAACAACGAGCGAGTGTGGATAGCGGGAAGGGCCACGATAAGGGTATAAAGGTAGGTACTGAAGTCATGGGCCGCACTGGCATGCCAGGAGCAAGCAATGAGAATGGGCATATACGCCTTTGCGGCCAACCCCTGTGCTGTTGGCCTATGCGCAGGACCAGGACACCCTCATCAGCTCAGTTTCCGTATTTCGTTTTGGTCTCAGATCTTGGCGTTTAGGATGACGATGAGTCTTTGCATGATGGTAGTTATGGCGCCAACAGAGTTTTTGCCATTCTGGATCATTTTCCGGCAGCTTTGTTTCAACCCCTAATGGAAAACTCGACAATCAACATGACAATAAGTGCGGGATAGAACCTTTTCAGCATATTGGTGGGCACCATTATAGGAAAAGATCGGGAATCATTGCGGATTGTGTCATGCGGCCGCGAGGAGCCTGATGTCATTGATGGTGTTTGACTTCACCGTGGGTGTTCTACGCCATCGGGAGCATAGTATCGAAGGTATTGCATGCCTTGAAGAGAGCTCATAGCCGCATTCTTGAGCATTGTATTGCAATGTTGCGTGCCAGAAACTGTCTCCTGATGTTCGGCAATGCGCAACAGTGCCGCGCCCCGCGCATCATATCATCTGGGCAAGCCCCCCTGTTTGTGCCCTGCACCCTTGGAACTCTGCCGGGGCGCCAAAGTTGATGCACCGTGCCCCTTGCAATCCCCTGCCCGGCGCGTATAAACCGCGCTTCGCGATCCGTCGGGCCGATGGCATGCCTTGCGGGTTGTCATGCACCCTTTCGCTCTGGCGAAACATCAAGGAGAGCAAAATGCCCAAGTTGAAGACCAAGAGCGGTGTGAAGAAACGCTTCAAGCTCACCGCCACCGGCAAGGTCAAAAGCGCCCAGTCCGGCAAACGCCATGGCATGATCAAGCGCACGCCCAAGCAGATCCGCAACAAGCGCGGCACCGATACGCTTGAGCCCGCTGACGCCAAAATCATCAAGAAATTCATGCCCTATGGCTGATTACCGCCCCGGCGGCTGATCAGGACAGACATTCTCAAGGAGCGCAAACCATGTCACGCGTAAAACGGGGCGTTACCAGCCACGCCCGTCACAAAAAGGTGCTGGACAAGGCCAAGGGCTATCGCGGTGCCCGCAAAAACACCATCAAGGTGGCCAAACAGGCCGTCGACAAGGCCGGGCAATACGCCTACCGCGACCGCAAGGTGCGCAAGCGCAATTTCCGCAAACTGTGGATTCAGCGCATCAATGCTGCAGCCCGGGCCAATGGCCTGACCTATGCACGGCTGATCAACGGCCTGACCAAGGCCGGGGTCGAGGTCGATCGCAAGGTCATGTCTGACCTGGCCATCCGCGAACCTGCTGCGTTTACCGCCCTGGTGGAAAAGGCCAAGGCGGCGCTGGCGTAAGGCCAAATCTGTTTTGGAGCTTTTCCACTGAACCCCCGCTTCCGGGGCAGTGGCTCCGTGCGCGCAAATCTGCTAGTTCCGTTTGCAAGACGTTGGGCCTGGCGCTTGCAATAACGTGTCATCCCGGCCTTGAGCCGGGATCCACAGATCCCGGATAATTTCTGACGAAATTTCCGGGATGACACTGAAGAGCAAGGGGTCGGTGCAATGTCATGCAAATGTTTTAGCCCGAGGCCATGATGGACGACACCAAAGAACTCGAAGACGAAATCAGCGCCGCCATTGAGGCCGCTGCCGACGAGGCCGCGCTGGAGGCGGTGCGCGTCGCGGCGCTGGGCAAGAAGGGCAAGGTCAGCCTCTTGATGCGCGGGCTTGGCAAGATGAGCCCGGAGGAGCGCAAGACCGCTGGCCCGGCCCTGAATGCGCTCAAGACCCGCCTGGGCGAACTGATCGCGGCGCGCAAAGAGGAACTGGCGGCCAAGGCGCTGGAAGCGCGGCTGGAAGCGGAGCGCGTGGACATCACCCTGCCGGCCCGGCCCCGGCCCCAGGGGGCCATTCACCCGGTCAGCCAGGTCATGGACGAAGTCGCGGTCATCTTTGGCGACATGGGTTTTGTCGTCGCCGAAGGACCGGACATCGAGGACGATTTTCACAATTTCACCGCCCTCAACTTCCCCCCCGGCCACCCGGCGCGGGACGAGCACGACACCTTCTTTTTGCGCGGGCAGAAAGACGGTGCGCCCATGGTGCTGCGCACCCACACCAGCCCGGTGCAAATCCGCACCATGACGGCGGCGGTGGAAAAGGCGCGCAAGGGCGGCGCGCCGCTGGAGCCCATCCGCATCATTGCGCCGGGGCGCACCTACCGCTGTGATTCCGATCAGACCCACACGCCGATGTTCCACCAGGTCGAAGGGCTGGTGATCGACCGCGAGACCCACATGGGCCACCTCAAGGGCTGCCTCGCCGATTTTGCCGCCACCTATTTCGAGCGCCCGGTGAAAACCCGCTTTCGCCCGCACCATTTTCCCTTCACCGAGCCCAGCGCCGAAATGGACATTGGCTATAGCCGCAAGGGCAATGAAATCATCATCGGCGAGGGCAATGCCTGGATGGAAATCCTGGGCTGCGGCATGGTCCACCCCAATGTGCTCAAGGCCGTGGGCATAGACCCGGACGAATACCAGGGCTTCGCCTTCGGCATGGGCATAGACCGCCTCGCCATGCTCAAATACGGCATTCCGGACCTGCGTGATTTCTTTGCCGCCGATGCAAGGTGGCTGAAGCACTACGGCTTCTCGCCCCTGCTGCAACCCAATCTGGCCACGGGGCTGAGCGGATGATGCCGGCGCAACGGAACACCCCCACCGCCCCTGACGGGGCGGCCGGTGGGGGAGTCAGCCGCCAAAAGAATGAGAAAGATCAATGAAATTCACCCTCTCCTGGCTGAAAGACCATCTCGATACCTCTGCCACCCTCGACGAAATCGTCGAGGCCATGACCATGGCCGGGCTGGAGGTGGAAAGTGTCGAGAACCCGGCGCAAAAGCTGGCCGCGTTTTCGGTGGCCAAATGCGTGGCCGCCGAAAAACACCCGGATGCGGACCGGCTCAAGGTCTGCACGGTGGAAACCAAAGACGGGGTCAAGCAGATCGTTTGCGGGGCCCCCAATGCCCGCGCCGGGATCTGGGTGATTTATGCGCCGGTGGGATCTTACGTGCCGGGTATTGATGTCACCCTCAAGAAGGCCAAAATCCGCGGCGTCGAAAGCCACGGCATGATGTGCTCGGCGCGGGAACTGGAAGCCGGCGACGACCATGACGGCATTATCGAGCTCGCGGGCGGGGGCTGGACCGTGGGCGGCGATGCGGCAGAAGCCCTTGGCCTCGATGACCCGGTGATTGACTTTGAAGTGACCCCCAACCGGCCCGACTGGCTGGGGGTGCGCGGCATTGCCCGCGATCTCGCCGCTGCCGGGCTCGGCACCCTGAAACCGGACCCCTTGGGCGCGGTGCACGGCAGCTTCCCCTGCCCTGTCGAGATAAAAATTGATGCGCCCGAGGCCTGCCCCGCTTTTGCCGGGCGCGTGGTGCGCGGGCTGCGCAATGGCCCCTCCCCGGCCTGGCTGCAAAACCGCCTGATCGCCATTGGCCTGCGCCCGATCAGCGCCCTGGTGGACATCACCAATTACCTCACCTACGACCGCGACCGGCCCCTGCATGTCTATGACGTGGCCAGGCTCTCCGGCCCGGTTCGCGCGCGCTGGGGCAAAGGCGAACGCTTTGAAGCGCTGGATGGCAAAGAATACGAGGTCACCCCGGCCATGTGCGCCATTGCCGACGATGCGCGGGTGCTGGGCCTTGGCGGTGTCATGGGCGGCACCTATTCGGGCTGTGACGAAAACACCACCGATGTGCTGATCGAGTGCGCGTATTTTGACCCCAAGATCACCCGCGCCATGGGCCGGGCCACCGGCATTGAATCAGACGCCAAATACCGCTTTGAGCGCGGCGTCGATCCGGCGTCGCTGATGACCGGCCTGGATGCGGCCACGCAAATGGTGCTGGAGTTTTGCGGCGGCGAAGCCTCAAAGGCCGTGATGGCGGGCGAGCCGCCCGTGTTCGAGCGCGTCATCGAGTTTCCCGTATCGGAAGTCAAGCGCCTGACCGGCATGGACCTGGCCGCTGATGACATGAGACACATTCTGCAAAGCCTTGGTTTTGAGGGAGACATGCAGGGCGATGTCTGGCACATCAAGGTGCCAAGCTGGCGCGGCGATGTGGAGGGCAAGGCCGATCTGGTCGAGGAAATCGCCCGCATTCATGGCTATGACAAGCTGCCTGCCGTCTCCATGCGGCGCGCACCCGGGGCGGTCAAACCGCTGGCCACGCCCTTGCAAAACCGCGTGCGCCGGGGGCGCCGGGCACTGGCCTCCCTGGGCTATCTGGACGCCGTGACCTGGAGCTTTTGCTCGCGCGATGAGGCGGCGCTTTTTGGCGGCGGGGCGGATGATCTGGTGCTCGCCAACCCGATTTCATCCGAGCTTGACTGCATGCGCCCGAGCGCGCTCGTGCACCTAGCCCGCGCGGTGCAAAAAAATGCCGATAGGGGCATATCTGATCTCTCCCTGATCGAGGCCGGGCCGGTCTATCGCGGCATTGCCCCCGAAGACCAGGCCATCACACTGGCAGGCGCCGTCCATTCCAACCCGCCGCGCCATTGGACCGGCCGCCGCGTGCGCGATGTGTTTGACATCAAGGGCGATGTGCTGGCAGCGCTTGGCGCCATGGGCGCACCCACCGGCAATCTGCAAACCGGCACACAGACCAGCGCCTACTGGCATCCGGGGCGCTCTGGCGCGCTGCGCCTGGGGCCAAAGACTCTTCTGGCCGAATTTGGCGAATTGCACCCGGGCATTCTGGCCAAACTGGGCGTCGAAGTCCCGGTGCTGGCTTTCGAGCTGTGGCCTGAAGCCGTGCCCGCCCGCCGCGCCAAAAGCACCGCCAAAGGGGCTTTGCAGAAAAACGACCTGTTGCCGTTCAGCCGCGATTTTGCCTTTGTGGTCGATGCGGATTTGCCTGCAGAAGACCTCGTGCGCGCCGCCAGGGGGGCGGACAAGACGCTGATTGCCGACGTGCGCCTGTTTGATGTCTATCAGGGCCAGGGCGTGCCAGAAGGCAAAAAGTCCCTGGCCATCGAGGTCATCATCCAGCCCCGGGACACCACCCTGACCGATGCCCAGATCGAAGCCTTGAGCCAGGCCATCATCACCAAGGTGCAAAAGGCCACGGGCGGCGTTTTGCGCGCTTGAGGATTGCAAGATAGCCTATGGCTTGTCTTCGGTGCCTTGCGACGCTTTCATGTTCTCACCGGGAGAATCTTGCGCCTCGGGCTTTGGCGCCGGAGCGGCCCCGGCATTGCCATTGCCGCCTTCGAATATGCGGCGCAAGACACCCGGTGTCAGGGCCGACAGCGGGTTGACGACCACTTCGAGGGCATCATATGGCCCCTTCACCCGGTAGGACACGCCGATCACGCCCTCGCCCTTGCGTGAGACCAGCACATTGCCCAGCACGGGAATGTTGCCCAGTATGGAATTGAGGGTATAGGACGGCGCCAGCGCCCCGCTCAGGGACATGGTCTTGCCCACCAGATCGACCGTCCCGCTGGCCGTGATGCCAAGCGCCGGGCCTGTCGCCCTGGATTTGCCGATTTTCAGAATGCCGTGATCAAACTCCAGCGGGGCAACGAGTTTGCGGAATCCCAGGCCCTCACCATTCATGGAATCGGCAATGCCGGTGAGCGAGCCCAGAGACAGGATTTTCGCCATGACCGGCACATTGCCCAGCTTGAAGTCTGTCATTGTGAGCAGCACCTTGGTGGTCTGCGTCTTGCCGTCGCCAAGGACGCCGTCGATTTGCAAATGCCCGCCTTGGACCCGGCTCAGGCCAAACAATGCCTCAATCACCATGCCGGCATCATCGGTTTGCGCCATGATGCGGTGTTTCCCCAGCGCATCCTTGCCGATGGTGATAACGGCCTTTCCGTTTGGCGTGTTGGCATGAAAGTCCATGCTTTCAATCTGTTGGGTTGATTTCTTGAAGTCGAGAACACCATCGGTCAGCGTCATGCGGTCAGATACCAGCGCCCGGTCAAAATCGACATGGGCGCGCACGCCAATATCGACCGTGTTGCCGACGCCGCGTGCCAGACCGCGCACAAAGCCGCGCGCATCCAGGGCTTTTGCCGTGCTGTTGACGAGAAAGGCGCCATCGCTGTCCCGTTTGATGCTGGCGGTAAAATCGAACAGCCCATCCATGCTGGCGCGATAGATATGCGCGCTTTGCAGGCCGCCCTTGGGCGCAATGGAAAAGTCGGCGTTCAGGGCAAAGCCTTGCGTGCTGGCCTCAAGGCCGGTGATGTCATAACCGCCATCGGGACGGCGTTTGAGCGTGAAGCCTGCCGCGCCGGGCTGTCCGGCCGGCTTTACCCATTGCGTGCCGGGAGACATCAGGCGCGCCTTGGTCAGATCGGCGGTAAATCCGGCTGACGCCAGGTTGAGGCCTTCGCCAACGCTGTGCATGTGCAGGCTGAGCGGGCCATCCAGAAACAAGCGGGTCGGGATGCCCAGGCCATCAAAAACACGGGAGTCCACCACAGTATCGATATCCAGAGTGGTCCGCGGCTCGTTTTGCGGGAAAAACCGCTCCTGCCAGGTGAACTTTCCCGGGACCGGGCCGATCTTGCCTTCGCCGTCCACGATCATGCCATTGGGATCGGCGCTGAATTTGGCCGAGGCATCCGTAATGTCCTTGCCCGCAACCAGCCCCTTCACCTTGATCTTGTCGTAAACGCCAGTGGCGCCAAAGCCGATCTGCCGGACCGGAACCTGGACCCGCATCGGCCGGTCAATGATAAACTCAACCGTGCCCTGGCCACTGATGGACGATGGAGAGAGGCCAAAGCGGCTGACAAAACCGAGAGGCTGTTCGTCAAGAAGCGTGACAACGTCCTGCAATGGTCCGCGGGCCCGGGCGCCGAAATGCGCGGTAACACCCTTGGGATGCAGCCGCGGAATCTGCACAAAGCCGTCCGTCAGTTCCGTATCCAGGATTGTGGCGCGGGTCATCTGAAGATCAAAGCGGTTGCCGCGCAAAATCCCGGTGCCCTCGGCATTGGCAATGGGCGTCATGGCGTGGACAAAATGCGAATGCCCGCCATCATACGCGAATGACAGGGTGAGCATGTCATTTTCAAGATTGGCATCTTGCAAAATGTGCTGCGGCAAGTTCACCTTCATGACAAAGTCATGCAGGCGCGCATCCAGCACATTGTTGGCTATCCATACCCTGCCCCCCTGCGCCAGCCGGACAGGCCAGAGCGCCAGGATTCCGGCCGGTGAGATTTGCCCTTCGCTTCTGGCATCAAGGGTGAGCAATGGCGCGCCGGCCGCGCGCCCGTGGCCCGGCAAATCCAGCCTGGCGGCGCCGCGCAGGGACAGGCCTGCGTAATCAATCCTGAACCGGTCAATCTGCGCCCTGCCCTCTGCCGGTTTGAACGTGCCGCCAAAGGTGGCACTGTCAAGCGCCAGGGGCCGCTCGAAAACCCCTGGCGGCGCCAGCATCAGGTGTTCGAAATCCAGATCAAAGCCGACAGTCTGCCCCATTGCCAGGCGGGCTGGGTCAAGGCCTGTTATGCTGCCCTTGAGTATGCCGGAGAGCGCCGGGGACTGCACGCGCGCCAGGGCAATGTTGACCGCGCCCGCAACCGGGTCAAACGCCATGACAAGATCGGCCTGATCCACCGCAATCCGGTGCGTTTGATCGTGCCAGCTGCCCGGACCGATACGGATGCGGCCATCGGCGCTGCGCAACAGCCCGTCCATGCCGGTGGTGAAGCTGATCTGCGCATCAAGCGGGGCATCCAGCCCCCTGAGCCAGCGCCAGGGGCCGTCTGTCTGTGGCAACAGGGCGGCGGGAACCGCGTTGCTGAGGGTCAGTTCGGCGCTCATGCGGGAAAAATCAATGCGCGAAAAGGCGTTCATGGAAAGCGAGGCCGTACCCTCGGCGCTTTGGATTTCCCCCTGGGCGCTGGCAATGATGCGATCGCCGCGGCGCACAAAGCGCACATTGGTCTCCGGCGCGACCCAGTTGATGCCGCTGCGCTCATCAACAAAATGCAGCACGGCGCCGCGCATGGCCAACACCTTCAACCGGCGAAGGGCCTTGGCGAGCGATCCCTTTTGCCCGGCTGGCCCGGGCGATGCGCCCGGCTGCACCGGGGCAATCCGTTCCGGCGCGCCAAAGCCGCCGCCCAGGGCACCATTGGCCCGCCTGACAATGGAAAATTCGCCGCCCAGGCTGGTCAGGCGCTGCAAAACCGCCTTGCCCTTGAGCAAGCCCGCCGCCGACAGGCCCACATCAATCTGCGGCGTCTGGATCAGCACCCTGCCATCGGCATCCAGCACCCGGACATTGCGCGCGGCGATAACGAGGGCACGCTCCTCGGGCGACCAGTCTGCTTGCAGCGCGCCAATCTGTGCACTGCTGGCAGAAAAGACCTGCTGCAAGGCGGCTTCAGCATCATCGCGCAGAAATTCAAGGGAAACCGGCCCCTGCGCCAACCGCCAGGCCAATCCGCCTGCAAGCGCCAGGGCCAGCGCCAGCACCAGGGTCAGCAGTTCCAGGGCGTGGCCGCCAGCAGACTGCCAGAACCGTGCCCGCAGCAGTGGCTGAAGCAAACGCCATCCGGGAAAGTGCCGGGGGCTGGTATGGGGGGCGCTTTGCTTCACAAGAGACGTGTCCAATCCGTTTGCGTTGGTATAATCATTGGCGCATAACCCGGCCCATGCCTCAAGAGGAGTATCAAGATGAGCACCATGCCTGAACCTGGCTCGCCTGCCCCGGATTTCACCCTGCCGCGGGACGGCGGCGGAACCGTGTCCTTGCATGATTTTCGCGGCAAGATCGTGGTTCTCTATTTCTATCCCAAAGACGACACCACGGGCTGCACCAAGGAAGCCATCGGGTTTTCCGAAAACATCGACGACTTCGCAAAGGCCGGTGCCACCGTGATTGGCGTCTCTAAAGACAGCCCCCAAAAACATGACAAATTCAAGGCAAAATATGATTTGAAGGTGATATTGGCTGCTGATGAAAACCTGGACGTGATCAAGGCTTATGGGGTCTGGGTCGAAAAAAGCATGTATGGGCGGCGCTATATGGGCACCCAAAGGGCGACATTCCTGATCGATGCAAACGGCAAGGTTGCAAAGGTCTGGCCCAAGGTGAAGCTCAAGGACCATGTCAGCGAGGTGCTCGAAGCGGTCAGGGCGCTGGCTGCTGACAGCGCCTGATGTGTAAGCTTGGCGCGATAATCATTTGATAGTTCAAGCAGTTTTTCCGCGTTTGTGGTTCATTGGTAATGCGCGCACCTGGCGCAGGCCATGCCCCGATGCCAAGCCGCTGTATTTATAGGCAGCTTTGTTAAGGTTTTGGCATTGAAATCAGGTTTGCAATCCGCTTTTATGCTGGGCAATCACTGATGGCATCCATGACCGATGCGTGGGGGATGGTATGATCGCGCAAGTCCTGCAAAGGGCGCGGGGATTTGTTGACGCTGTTTTTCCCGAGCGGCAGATTTATCACCGCAGCAAGGGCGAGGTGCGCTATATTGCCTTGACGACACGGCAGCAGCTTGCCGCAGTGGGTGCTCTGACCCTGGTGCTGATCTGGTTTCTCTATGCCTCTGCCAGCGTTTTTCTCAGCGGCCACCTGCTTTCGTCGCAATCCCGGCAGGCCTTTGCCGCACGGATGCATTATCAGCGCCTGATTGCCGAGGCGCGCGCCAAGCAGGCCTCGACCCAGGCCTTGCTGGACGGGCGCACCAAGGCCTTTGCCAGCGCGGCCGATGAGTTCGAAAACCGCCTGCAAACCCTGAAACTGCTGCTGGAGCAACGCGAAGGCGCTGATCCGGATGAGGCCCTGCCCGCAGGCAAGGGCGCCAGCCGCTTGATGATCAGCGCCGTGGCCGAAGATCAAACCCCGCGGCGCTCGCGCACACCAGATGATGGTGCTCTTGATGCTGCCGGAAAGGTCAGGGACCCGCTGAAGCGGATGGCCATACTGCACCGGCAGGAGGATGAAATCCTGCAACGCGCCGAAGAACAGACCGAAACCCGCCTTGAAGGCCTCAAGGCGGTGCTGTCCATGACCGGCCTTGGCCTTGACGATATCCTGGCCCAGGACACCACCAAGGCTGGCGGCCCCCTGATTGCCCTGAAGGAATCCCAGGTGTTTGCGGATGCCCTGTCCCTGGACCCGGGGTTTGCACAGCGGGTGACAAGGCTGGCCGAACGGATTGGTGAAGCGGACCGTATGGGCGAAATGGTTCATGAAATTCCGCTCGGCAGCCCGCTTTTGGTTGAACACCGGCGCACCAGCGGCTTTGGCACCCGGATCGATCCGATCACGCACCGTGTCGCGCATCATTCCGGGCAGGACTTTGGCGCATTCCGCCTGGCCCCCATCGTCGCAACAGCGCCAGGAACCGTGGTTTATGCCGGATGGCGCGCAGGCTATGGCCGGCTTGTCGAGATCGACCATGGCATGGGCTTCAGGACCCGGTATGGCCACATGGCCAAGATCAAGGTCAAGCGCGGCCAGAAGGTACGCGCCGGCCAGCAGATTGGCGCCATGGGGTCAAGCGGACGCAGTACGGGCGTTCACTTGCACTATGAAGTGTGGTTCAAAGGAAGACCGTATGATCCTCAAAAATTTCTGAAAGCTGGCCTCTATGTTCAAAATGGGTAAGGACGCCAACCGCAGGGGAGATGCTTCCATCCCCGCCCCCACTGGCACGGATAAGAAAATGACACGCAACTCGACTCCATCGATTCTCAGCGCCGATCTGGTGATTACCGGCACGCTCAAGACCCAGGGAGAGGTCCAGCTTGATGGCATGATTGAAGGCGATATTCGCGCCAAATCCCTGACCATTGGGGAAAAGGCCACCGTCAAGGGCGAGATCCTTGCTGAAACCATCACTGTGCGCGGCAAGGTGATCGGCAAGATGCGGGCCCGGCAAATCCAGTTGTCCGCCACCTCCCATGTGGAGGGGGACATTGTCCATTCGACCCTGTCCATGGAAAACGGGGCCTATTTCGAGGGGCAATGCCATCATGACAATGACCCCCTGGGCGTCCGTAAAGGTCCGGCAAAGCCCAGCGCGCCTGCCGCGTCAGGCAATACCCAGGCCGCAAACGCGACTGTGCGGACCGACACGGCCATGGGCGCCAAGAAGTCCTGAGAGCGGGCAGACTGCCCATCCTGACGCACCAAGACAGGCAAACACGGCGTTGTTCTGGACAAGGCCGAAGCCTTGACCGAGCATCTTTGCGGCATTTCCGGTGACCGCTTTTCAGACCATCCGGCTTTGCTCGACGGCCGCGCCGATGAAGCTGGCAAACAGCGGATGTGGTGCGAAGGGACGGGATTTCAGTTCCGGGTGAAACTGCACGCCTATAAACCAGGGATGGTCGCGCAACTCGATAATCTCGGGCAGCAGACCGTCAGGGGAAAGCCCTGAAAAGATCAGGCCCTTTTGCTCCAGCTTTTCGCGCCAGGCAATGTTGACTTCATAGCGGTGCCGGTGGCGCTCGCTGATTTCCTCAACGCCATAAATGCGCCGGGCCAGAGAGCCTTCCGCAAGCCTGGCCGGGTAGGCGCCAAGCCGCATGGTGCCGCCCAGATCATCAGCCTGATTGCGCCGCTCACGGGTATTGCCGCGGCTCCATTCCGTCATCAGGCCGACAACATGACAGCCGCCAGAGTCAAACTCGCTGGACGTGGCCTGTTTTTCCCCTTGCAGATTGCGCGCGGCCTCGATCACCGCCATTTGCATGCCAAAACAGATGCCGAAATACGGCACCTTGTGCTCGCGCGCGAACTTGATGGCGCGAATTTTCCCCTCGCTGCCCCGCTCGCCAAAACCGCCAG
>JALWUB010000385.1 GCA_026993275.1 Robiginitomaculum sp.
TCGCCGCTTTGCCACTGCCCCGGTTTCGCCTGGCTGACCGGCGTGATGGTGCGCTTGATGGCATAGCCCGTGGACAGCGGGGCCTTGAGCGGAATCGCCGCCCTGGCGGTGATGAAGGCCCACGGCGCCCCCTTGCCGACATGAGCAAGACGCAGATCCTCCTGCTGGCCGCTCCAGGGCAGCGGCGCAAACTGCAGGGCCGTCTTGTTGCCCCAGCGCAGGCTCTGGCGTTTGCCATTGGCCTCCAGCGTGCTTTCGCCGCTGACCCTTTCACGCTCAAAGCGGCTGGAGAATGTGCGCATGGCCAGCGTGCCCCAGGCATTGGCGGTGGTGGTGCGCCAGTGGCCATGGGCCTGGCGGCCAAGCAGACCGCGCGCCAGGCGCCCCATATCGGCGCGCCATTGCGGCGCATCGGCAAGGCTGATCAAGGCGCGCGCTGCATTGCTGTCACCCGAAACCATCAGCCACCACAGGCCATCGCGGGCCTCTGTCGAAAACCCCATGCGGGTGCCCTGAAAATTGAGCCGGGAGCGAAGGATCTGCCTGGCTTTGGCGATTTTGGCCGCGCGGCCGCGAATGCCATCCACGCGCTTGAGCACGTCCAGCCAGTCGAGCACTGCGGAAGTGGGCAGGCTGACCGGATCAAGATCCAGCGCGGTCAGCATTTGCGCCCTGGCGCGGCCATAGCGCGCCAGGGCTGCCAGCGCTGCCAGCTTGCGGATGGTCAGGTCCGCCGTGCGCAAGGGCGAATCCCGGCTGATCCGGCCTTCGGCAAAGCCTTGCAGGGCGTCGAGCATTTGCGCGCGCTGACTTTGCGGTATCTCCCAGCCGGCCTGGTTGCTGATGCTCAGCATATAGGCGGTCAGGGTGTCGCTGCCCCGCAGCCAGTCAGACGGCCAGTATTTGACCAGGCCATCGCTGTCCATATAGGCGGGCAAGGCACGCATGAGCCGGTCCCAGCGCGCCTTGTCCTGCAAGGCAATGGCGGCGGAGGTGCGCTGTTCCAGGCAATTGTAGGGATAGGCCTGCATGTATTCCTGCACCCCTTGCAGGGACTCGCCGAGCCTCGCTTGCAGGCGCACGCTGATCCCGCCGCGGCCCTCAAGCGCATCCGCAGGCCGGGCCAGGGTCAGGTGCACCGGTGCGGAAAGCTGGCGCAAGCTTGCCTGGACGGTGCGCACCGGCACGGCGGGTTTCAGCTGTTGCACGATGGCAACGGCATCGCCTGCCTTGCCGCCCTGTTCACGCGCGCTCACATGCCATGCGATCGTGCTGCCATGGTCAGGCGCCTGCACGGACCAGTGCACGGTGCGCGCCTGGCCGGGCGGCAGGGCAATCTCGCGCGCGGGCAAGGCGCCAATGCCGCTGGCCCGGCCTTGCACCAGCACGTTCATGGCATGGTCCGACGCGTTGCGCACGGTAAATGGCGCATCAAAACGATCCCCGGTGCGGACGATCTGCGGCAAGCCCGGCAGTACCTGCACGTCCTGGGTCGTGGCAATGCTGGCACTGCCGGTGCCAAAGAGGTTGAGGCCATCCGAGGCAATGGCGGCGATCCGGAAGCGGCTGAGGGAATCATTGAGCGGAAAGCGCACGACGGCCTCGCCATTTTTGTCGAGCGTCACCCGGCCCTGCCAGAGCAGCAGCGTATCAAACAGCTCGCGCGCATTGCCGCGTCCGCCGCCGCCGCCATGGGCAACCGCCTTGCGGCCATAATGGCGCTTGCCGACCACCTGCATTTGCGCCGTGGCGGTGAGCACTTCCAGACCGCGCTCGTGCATCATCGCCTTGAGCAGATCCCACGAGCGATTGGGCGCAAGCTGCAACAGCGCCTCGTCAACCACGGCAACGGCCACTTCGGCGCCGGGCGCGAGCGCCTTGCCATCGGCCCGGCGCACGGCAATCGTGGCTTCGGCCTGCTCGCGAATCCGCCAGGTCTTTTGGCGCGGCGTCACCATCACCGCCAGGCGGTGCGCGCGCCAGCCCACCCGCACCTTGGCAAGACCGAGCCGCCAGGCCGGTTTGGCAAGATCGATCAGCGCCGTCGCCTTGCCGCCATCCCGGCTGACAAACGGCAGGTCATACTGGCGCGCCTTGTCCGCCAGCCAGTTTTGCCAGTCCGGCGTGCGCCCGCGCACGGCCAGCACCGAGACGAAGACATTGGGCGCATAAGAGCCCTTGATCGGCACAGGGATGACCGGGTGCTTGCCGCTGATGGGCGTGACAAAGCTGTCGAGCACGCCCTCCCGCTCAATGGTGACCAGGGCGGTGGCCTTGCGGAACGGGCTGCGCACCTGCACGCGGGCCGTATCGCCGCCCTGATACTCGGCCTTTTCAACGAGCAAATCCATGCGGTTGCCATCCTTGGCGCTGAACCACCAGTCATCCTTGCCCGCCACCCAGACGCTGGTGGTGGCCGTGGCGGTGCGCCCGGCAGCATCCGTGGTGCGCGCCTGCAGGATCAGTTCCCCGGACATGCCGGGGGCGAAACTGCAGACGAAGACGCCGTTTTTCCCCGCCTTGCCGGAACAGCCGCGCCTGAGCGGGGTGATCCTGGTGCTGGTTTCATAGGAATAGAACCCGCCAATCAGGCGCTTGCGCCAGGAATAACGCTGGCGCTGATAGGCCGTGACGGCCACCTTTGCGCCGGGTGCCGGCGTGCCATCCACATGCAGGGCCACCGCGTGCAGTTTCACCTTGTCCGCTGTTGCGGCCCAGCCGTCGGTCTTGATGCCCACTGCCAGCGCCGCAGGCCACAGATCAAAGCGCGCCGCCTTGGTCAGCACCTGGCCATTGGCGTCGCGGTATTCCAGTTCGGCCGTCAACTGGCTGTGCCTGGGCAGGACTGGCAGGTCCTCTATGGTCAGGCGCGCCGCGCCTTCGCCATCCAGACGCGCAGGCACAAGCCCGGTCTTGAGCATTTCGCTTTCATCGCCGCCCTGCCCCGTGGATTCGCTTTGCGGCGCCAGGTCCTCGCTGTCAAAGCGGTATTCGTCATAGCCGGCAAAGCGCGCCGGAACCGGCCGCACCAGCGTGCGCAGCTTGACCGCCAGGCCCGAGGCCCCGCCGCCAGAAAGATAGCGCACCATCACATCCACCGGCACCGACTTGGGCGCAATCAGCGGCCCGGGCGGTCCCTGCACAATGGCATTCATGGTGGGCAGGCGGAATGCCTCGACCCGGAAACGGCCTGCCTCTTTCCAGTCCGCCCCGATCTTGACGTCCACACTGTAAACGCCCAGCCGGGCATCCTTGGGAATGGCGAATTGCGCCAGGGCGGTGCCATCGGCGTCAAAATCGAGCGGAATGAAAAACTCCTGGCCGCTGGCGTTGTGGCTGATGCGCGCCTTGGTGTTGGTTTTGAACCCTGGCGGCAGTTCAAGCCCGGTGCCGGTGTGGCGGCGCACATAGAGTTTCATCGACACGGTTTCACCGGCGCGCAGCAAGGTGCGGTCAAACACGCTGTGGGCGAAGTCCGCCTCCCATTCACCGCCCATGGGAATGCCGAAATCATAAGGCGCAAT
>JALWUB010000386.1 GCA_026993275.1 Robiginitomaculum sp.
AGGGGGAAGACATGAACACGCTGGACAGAAGCATGGTATTCGCCGCGGCCAATGTGGCGGAAAAGGCCGCCATTGCCGCCTGTGACTGGATTGGCCGGGGCGACAAGGAAGCCGCCGACCAGGCCGCTGTCGATGCCATGCGCAAGGCCTTGAACGCCTTGCCCATGCGCGGCCGTATTGTCATTGGCGAGGGCGAGCGCGACGAGGCGCCCATGCTCTATATCGGCGAGGAGGTTGGCACCGGCGAAGGCCCGGAAATCGATATTGCCCTGGACCCGCTGGAGGGCACCACGCCCACTGCCCAGGGCATGACCAATTCGCTGGCAGTGCTGGCCATGGCGCCGCGCGGCGGGCTGCTGTTCGCACCGGACACCTATATGGAAAAGATTGCCATCGGGCCTGGCCTGCCGCCCGGCCTTGTCGATCTCGACCGGCCCATTGAAGACAATCTGGCGGCCCTCGCCGAGGCCAAGGGCAAGCCGGTGCGGGACCTGACCGTCTGTGTGCTCATGCGGCCGCGCCACGAGGCCATGGTCGAGCGCATCCGCAGCGCCGGGGCGCGCATTGCCTTCATCACCGATGGCGATGTCGCCGGCGTCATCAGCACCACCGACCCCGCCACCGGCATTGATCTTTATGTGGGCTCTGGCGGCGCGCCGGAAGGCGTGCTGGCGGCGGCGGCGCTGCGCTGTGTCGGCGGCCAGATGCAGGGGCGCCTGGTGTTTCGCAATGATGAGGAACGGGCCCGCGCCCGGCGCACCGGCATTACCGACTTTGACCGCAAATACGAGCTGATGGACCTGGCGGGCGGCGAAGACATTGTCTTTACCGCCACTGGCGTCACCTCCGGCTATCTGGTGGACGGGGTGAAAAAGGGCGAGGGCTTTGCCCAGACCCACACCCTGTTGCTGTCAACCATGGAAGATGCCTGGCGGCGCATGCGCGGGCGTTTCTCGGTGTGACGGAAACCGGCCATCATGCGCCGTTTCTGGGCGTGGCGCGCTCGCTTTCGGGCAAACGCTGGCAAGCCCGCCCGCATGATGCGGCGCTGGCGCGGCGGTTCACCCAGACCCTCGGCATTCCCGAAACCCTGGGGCAGATCATGGCGGCGCGCGGGGTTGCCCTTGAAGACGGTGAAACCTTCCTGAAGCCGACCTTCCGGGCGCTGTTCCCCGACCCCTCTTCCTTGCAGGACATGGACAAGGCCGCCAGCCTGATCCTGGATGCCGCCGCGGACAAGCGCGCCATTACCGTATTCGCCGATTATGACGTGGACGGCGCCACCTCCTCGGCCATGCTGCGGCGCTGGCTGCGCGCCATCGGCGTGCAGGCGGGGCTTTATGTGCCCGACCGCATTGCCGAGGGCTATGGCCCGTCCATCGCCGCATTCGAAACACTCAAGGCCCAGGGCACGGATCTGGTGATTACCGTGGATTGCGGCGCCGTCTCCCATGAACCGCTGGCGGCGGCGCGCGCCATGGGGCTCGATGTGATCGTGCTCGACCACCATCTGATGCCGCAAGGCGCGCCCTTGCCCCCCGCTGCAGCGCTGGTCAATCCCAACCGCCCGGACGACCAGTCCGGCCAGGGCATGCTGGCCGCAGCCGGGGTGGTGTTCGTGCTGCTGGCGGCGCTGAACCGGGAGGGGCGCAAACGCGGCCTTTTCGACAGCCGGAGCGAGCCGGATCTGATCGCCCTGGCCGGCATTGCCGCCCTGGGCACGGTGTGCGACGTGGCGGCCCTGACCGGATTCAACCGGGCGCTGGTGGCGCAGGGCCTGAAGGTGATGAGCCGGCTGGACAATCCCGGCATTGCCGCGCTTGCCGAAGCCGCCGGGGCCGCTCCGCCCTTTGGCACCTATCACGCCGGCTTCGTGCTGGGACCGCGCATCAATGCCGGCGGCCGGGTCGGGCAGGCAGATCTTGGCGCGCGGCTGCTGGCCAGTGACGATGCCGCCGAATGCGCGGCCATTGCCGCATCCCTGGAGCATTTCAATGCCGAGCGCCGCGACATCGAACAGGCGGTGCAGGAGGCCGCGCTGCAGGCACTGGAAGCGCACGGCACGGAGGCCCCGGTCCTGGTCGCCGCTGGCGAGGGCTGGCACCCCGGCGTCATCGGCATTGCCGCCGGGCGCCTGAAGGACCGCTTTGGCAAGCCCGCCATCGTCATCGGCCTGGACCGCGGCACCGGCAAGGGCTCGGGCCGCTCGGTCAGCGGTGTCAATCTGGGCGCGGCGATTGGCGCAGCGGCCCGCGCCGGCATCATTGAAAAGGGCGGCGGCCATGCCATGGCCGCAGGCTTGTCGCTGCGCGCAGATCAGGTCGATGGCCTGCGCGCATTCCTGATCGAGAGGATCGGCGAAGCCGCGCGCCAGGCCGCTGCCAGCCGGGCGCTCAGGATTGATGCCCTGATGAGCGCCCGCGGCGCCGATCTGCAATTCGTGCAGGAGCTGCAAAAGGCCGCCCCCTTTGGCATGGGCAATCCCGAACCGGTGTTTGGCTTTGCCGCCATGCGGGTGCGCTGGGCCAGCGCCCTCAAGGGCGGGCATGTGCGGTGCACCCTGGAAGATGCCAGCGGCGGCGCCACCATCAAGGCCATTGCTTTCCGCGCCCGGGACCTGGGCTTTGCCGAAGCCCTTCTGGCCAATGACGGGCGGCTCCTGCATGTTGCCGGCAAGCTCAAGGAAGACACATACAAGGGCCGCTCCAGCGTTGATCTGCGCATAGAGGACGCGGCCCTGGCCGATGAGAGCAATGCCATGGAGACGTGAAAAAATCCGGCCCGTCATGCGCCTTGGGACTTGCGAAGCGGCGCACACGCCGATATAGCTCGCGCCTCATACGCGTGGGCCCTTCGTCTAACGGTTAGGACGCCAGGTTTTCAACCTGGAAACAGGGGTTCGATTCCCCTAGGGCCTGCCACGCACCCCAACATCGTGTAAAAACAAAGCGTTAGCTAATTCTGGCGAGCCCGGAATCAACGCTTTTTTCAACACTTTTCTCAACACGTCTCACGGCATTGATTTGCGCCTTGTGTTGCGTTTAGAGTGGACCGGAAAGGCCTTGGCTGGATTTTGCGTTCTTGGCGCAGACACAGGTAGTGGCCATGCCGGGATATTTTAGAGTCAGAATGCCAACCTACGTCTATCAGCGCCGCAACGGGATTTATGAACTGCGCTATCCCATTCCCAAAGAGACGCACCATCTCATAACTGTTCTTGACAGGCGGCAGGCCGTTCCGCGCAGGCCCGCTTGATCACGCCGATGCCGTATCGGTGCCGAGGCGGCGCAGCAGCGCATAGGCGCTGACCGCCACCACGAGGAGGCCGAGCGCGGCCTGGCCTGGCCCCATGACCAGATCCTGGGTGTCCGACACGGTTCCGCCCCGCATTTGCAACTGCCACAGCCCGCTCAAGACCATGCCGATGCCGATAATGCCCATGATGGTGAAAGCCACCCAGCCGCGTTCACGGCCTGGATGAAAATCCTGATCGTCCCGGATCACCGGCGCATCGGCGTGCAAGACCTCCGGCCCGGTGTCTTCCGTATTGAAAAAATCCAGATCCTCCGGGCCGAAGGCACTGGTTTTGGCTGCAAGGTCCTCTTCCGCAGGCTCTTCAGGGGTTTCGTCCATCTCCCAGGTCAGCCCGCCGTGTTCCTCTTCAATGACGGGCGGTGCCTCAACTGGCGGAATGTCTGCGGGCATCTCCAGAGGCGTCTCCTGGGGCGCGGCCTCTTCGGCCACGGGCACAGCGTGCACAGAGGCCTCATCCCCGTGCGCAGCTTCTGTGTCCGCTGGCGCCTCGTGCGGGTTGTCCTGAAGGCTGGCCTCGTCATCAGCGGCAAGACTGTCGAGATGCGCTATGATCTTTTCCGCTGCCGCGGCAACCGGGCTGTCCCCGTCGTCATTATTGTCATCATCATCATCCTTGCCACCGTTATCGCCGCTTGTGCCCGCCGCGCTGTCATCCTCCACCGGATGCTGTGGCTCCCGCGCAGCTTCAGGCGCCTCTTCGCCAGCTCCGAAGGCCTCGTCCAGGGAGACATAAGCGGCTGTTTCATCATGAGATGATGCGTCCCCTGCCCCGGCTTCATCCGCGATATGGATGTCCCCCTGACCCTGCATGTCAACAGTGACTTCCAGCGGCGTTGCCTCGTCGCAAGCCTTGCAGATCTGCGGGTCGCACAGGGGCGGCACTTGCGGCGTCGGCGCCACCACATTGGTGCCGGGAGAAGCCAGAAACAGCGCTTTTTCCGCGGCCCGGCGGCGCACCAGTGCATCCACCACAATGACCCTGCCCGCCAGTCTGGCACAGCGCCAGGCGTCAAAGGCAGCGGCTGCATTGACCGGGCAGCCCTCGTTCAGATAGCGCAGCACGGCGCTGGACTTGAAATGCTCCAGGCCGATATTGAACACCAGCGAAATCAGCGCATCAAACTGGTTCTGGTTCAAGGGCGCGTAAATCAGGCTTTGCAGGGGGCCTTCCAGATTGCGGACATCCCAGCGCAGCAGATCGGCCGCATCGGCGCGGCTCAGGCGGACGCCTTTTCTGGCCGAAGCGGTATGGCCATAGCCGATCACCCAGCCGCCATTCTCCAGGGGGGCCGCCTGAGCACGGAAGCCCTCAAATGCCTTGATCAGGCTGTAGCCTGTTTCCGAAGTTCTCAATTGCGTCATAACCCTGTCGTGCCAAAGCGGGACAAAACCAGTCTTTCCGCGTGATGACACGCAATCTTCAGGCCGGTCAGCGCGAGCCGCCTGGCCGCCAGATGTCGGTGGCGGCAATGGCCGTGAAGGGGGCAAAGAACCCGCCGCCAGAGCCGCCGCCTATCAGGTAGATTGCGCCATCAAGGGTCACCGCGGCGGCGCCAGTGCGCGGTGCCGGCAAGGGCTCGGCCTGGCGCCATGCGCCCGTCTCATGATCGAGCACCCAATGATCGGTCAGGGTCTGACCGCGGCCGCCGCCGCGGCCGCCAAACACGTGAATGTCGCCATTGATGACGCTGACCGCATGGCCCGAGCGCGCCACGGGCAAGGGCGGGCCTTCGCTCCAGCTGTTGTCGGCAAGGTTGAAAATGTTCACCGTCGAAAGCGGATTGGCGGCCGGCCCGCCGCCAATGAGATAAATGCGGCCATCGACAACTGCCCCGGCCAGATCGCGGCTGTTGGACAAGCCCTGCTCCATGGTGCTCCAGCTGTTTTCATGCGGATCGAAAACGAAAATGCGCCCGGCCCCGGGGCCGGTGCCGCCAAAGGCGTAAAGCTTGCCCTGTGCCGCAATCAGGGCAAAGGCGGCGCGCGGCGCCGGCATGCTCGGCCCCTGCACCCATTCCGACGAGACCGGATCGTAAATCCACATGCGCGCCGAAGGGCTGGCATCGCTGTCCGCGGCATAACCGCCAGCGGCATACAGCCTGCCATTGAGCGCGGCCAGGCCAAAGGATTCCAGCCCGACGGGCAAATCCGTATCCGTGCGCCAGCCGCCGCCACCGGTGTGGAACACCTCGCAATCGCTGAGAGGCGACAGGATGCCGGCGCCGCCAACGGCATAGATGCGATTATTGGCCGCCACCGCGGACAGTCCGGCCCGTCCGGTTTGCAGGGGCGCGCCGCGCGACCAGCTGCCCGCCAGCGCCGGCAAGGCCAAACCCGCAAGGCCCAAGACCAGAACGAACATCAAACGCTGCATTGCCGGCTCCTTTACAACAAGATCAGGGTCGCCAGACCCAGGACGACAAAATAGCCCACCACATCGGTCACCGTGGTCACAAACACAGCCGATGCCACCGCCGGGTCTGCACCTATCGTTTTCAGCCCCAGGGGGATGAGAATACCGGCCAGCCCTGCCGCCAGCAAATTGATGATCATGGCGGCGCCAATGATGATGGCCACGGGCAGGGAATGAAACCACATATAGGCAATTGGCCCCATAATCAGGGCGAAGATAAGGCCATCGATGAAGCCGGCCGCCATTTCCCGGGCAATGATGCGGCGCGCATTGGCGCGGCTGATATTGCGTGTCGCCAGCGCCCGCACCGCCACCGCCAGCCCTTGCGTGCCGGCATTGCCGCCCATGGATGCAATGATGGGCGCCAGCGCCGCCAGCGCCACCACCTTGGCAATGACGCCGCTGAACATGGCAATCACCGACGAGGCCAGAATTGCGGTCGCCAGATTGACCACCAGCCACGGCACCCGGCTCTTGACCGTTTCCAGAACCGTATCGGTGGTGCCGGAATCATTGACCCCGGCCAGGGCCAGCATGTCCTCGGTGTGTTCTTCCTGCAGCACTTCGACGATATCGTCGACCATGATCATGCCGGTCAGTCGGCCTTCCTCGTCAACCACAGGCGCGGAGGGCAAGTCATATTTTTCAAACAGATAGGCCACGTCTTCCTGGTCCATGTCGGGCGTGACGATGGCGCGCAGCGGCGTCATGATGGCGCGCAGGGGCGTGCGGCGCCCGGCCCGCAGCAGCGCCGACAGGGCGACACTGCCAATGGGATGAAAGGCCGGATCGACCACATAGACCTCGAAAAACACTTCCGGCAGGCTGTCTTCAGGCGTATCGCGCAAATAGTCGATCAGATGCCCGGTGGTCCAGAATTGCGGCGCCGCGACGAATTCGCGCTGCATCAGCCGCCCGGCGCTGTCCTCGCCAAACTTCAGGCTGGCCTTGATGGCCTCGCGCACATCGGGCTTGAGCAGGTCCAGCACCTGCTTGCGCACGTCATCATCCAGTTCCTCGACCAGTTGCACCGCATCATCGAGCTCCATCTCGTCAATGGCATCGGCGATCTGCTGCGGGTTGAGCGATTCCACCACGTCTTCGCGCGCGTCATCGGAAAGTTCGGCCAGCACGTCGCCGCCAAAGGCTTCCGGCGCCAGCCGCGCGGCCGCCTGGGCCTCGCCCGCTGAAAGCTGTTCGACCACATCGGCCGCATCGGCAGGGTCCATCTCCTCGAGGGTTTTCTCGACCGCATCGGCATTGTGCGCGGCAACGGCGCTGCGCACTTCATCGACCGCATGGGTGTCAACATCCACGGCGCCAGCCTGCTCGTCGGCATGATGCTGCTTCTCGTCCTCGGGAGTCAGGGTCTTGGTCATGAAATCCATACGCCTTGGTGCTGCTGAGTGGGGAACATAGGGAAGGGCCGCAGGAAAATCGAGCCGGATTGCACAGCAAAGTGACTTCCGCCCTGTCCGGCGCGGGGTTAATTGTGTGCCTGCCTGCTTGCGAAGATACGCAAAGCAAGGCCTAATCGCTCTGATTCACCCAGCCCTTGAGTCTGACATGAAGCGCTCCCGCACCAAAATCATCGCCACGCTTGGCCCGGCCAGCAACAGCAAAACGGTGATCAGCGCCCTCTTTGATGCCGGTGTCGATGTGTTCCGGATGAATTTTTCCCACGGCACGCACGCAGACCACAAAAAGGTCTATGACATCATCCGCAGTGTGGAGCGCGCCAACAAGCGCCCGATTGCCGTGCTGGCCGACCTGCAAGGGCCGAAACTGCGCTTGGGCGAGTTCAAAAACGGCAAGGTTGCGCTGCAAAAGGGCCAGACCTATCGCTTTGACATGCAAAGCGAAGCCGGTGACGAGACACGCGCGCCGCTGCCGCACAAGGAAATTTTCAAGATCTTGAAAAAAGGCGAATTGCTGCTTGTTGACGATGGCCGCATGCGCTTTGAAATCACCGGCACCAAGGGCTCCACGGCCACCGCCAAGGTGCTCACCAGCGGCACGTTGTCAGCCCACAAGGGCGTCAATCTGCCCGGCGCCCACCTGCCCATCTCGGCCATCACCGGCAAGGACATGCGCGACCTCTCCTTTGCCCTGTCCCTTGGCGTGGACTGGGTAGCGTTATCATTTGTGCAAGGGCCGGAAGATGTTGCCGAATTGCGCAAGCTGGTGGGCGGCAAGGCGGCAGTGATTTCCAAGCTGGAAAAACCCCTGGCAATTTCCAAGCTGGAACAGATCCTCGAGCTGTCCGATGCGGTGATGGTGGCGCGCGGTGATCTTGGCGTGGAAATGCCGCCCGAGGATGTACCGATCCTGCAAAAAGAGATCATCCGCTCTGGCAGAAGGCTCGGCAAGCCAGTCATCGTCGCCACGCAAATGCTGGAATCCATGATTCAGAATCCGGCGCCGACCCGGGCCGAGGCGTCCGATGTTGCCGCTGCCGTTTATGATGGCGCAGATGCGGTGATGCTGTCGGGCGAGACGGCCATGGGCGCCTGGCCTGTCGAGGCAGCCAAAATGATGGAGCGCATCACCCACAGGGTCGAGCAAGACCCCGGTTACCGGCGGCTGCTGGCCGCGGCCAAGCTGGAGCGTGAATCAACCACCCCCGATGCGGTCATGGCGGCGGCGCATCTGGCGGCCGATACCATCAAGGCAGCGGCTATCGTCACCTACACCTCCTCTGGCTCGACCGCCATCCGGGCATCGCGGGAGCGCCCCATACAGCGCATTATCGGCCTGACCCCCAGCCGCAAGACGGCGCGCCGCCTGGCCCTGGTCTGGGGTGTGACCGCCATCGAGATCGAGGACGCCAAAGATATTGACGACATGACCGCCAAGGCCACCGCGCAGGCCAAGACGGAAGGCGTAGCCAAGGTGCGCGATCGCATCGTGGTCACGGCCGGCATTCCCTTTGGCACACCCGGAAAAACCAATCTGATGCGCATTGCCCGGGTGGATTAGGGCTGTTACAGCGCCCAGGACAGGGCCTGTTCGAGGCGCGCCTGGCCATCGTGCCGATACCATTTGCCATGGGCAAAGATCACCCGTTCGGCTGGCCAGGAGACGATCTTGTGCGCGGCCTGCGTGACCTCGGACTTGCGAAACGTGCTGCGCAGATCAAGGGGCATCTTGCCGTGCGGCGCGGCGCAGCCAGTGAACTTGCAGGCCCACCAGAACAGCGGCGCGCGCACTTTGCCGCGCTCGAAATTTTCAATCAGGTCCGTCAGGATCGCCGTGCCTGATGGCGTGTGGAAAAAATCAAATTCGGTCATGAAGCGCCCGGAAAAGACGGCCATGTCAAACACCCCCTCCCAGGCCTTGGGCGGCTCGTCTTCAAGAGCAGTGCAGCGGGGCGGCAGGCGCGCCCCAGCCCGCCGGGCAATGCCGGGGGCAATGAACACGCCGGCATCCGGGAATGCCTCTGCCCAGTCCTTGAGCCACCAATAGTGAATGTCATTGGGGCCGACAATAGACTGGACCAGTCCCAGCGCCTTGACCTCGTCTTGCAGGGATGGCGTCAAGGCCGTGGGCGAATGCACCCACAAACCTCCCCCGGGCAATCTGACCAGGGTCATGCGGGTGCTGAAGGGAATGGAAAGGGGCAGCGAAAAATAACGCATGTGAATGACCGGGCCATCCACGATCCAGAGATTTTCCGCCACCCCCTTCAGGGTGTTCACCGGCTCATACGGGCACAGCGCCACCATGCCGGATGCGGCTTACACCACCACCGCTTCGATGCTGACATGACGGCGCAGCATCAGCAGCGCCAGGCCATCGAAGAACAGGCTGATGCCGACATAGAGCCCGACAATCCAGAAGCTGGTTGCCGGCCATCCGAAAAGGATGAACAGCGACAGGGCGAAAGACAGAATGGCGTTGAACAGCATCCACAGCCAGCCCTTGGCCGGGCGCATTTCAAAGGCAAGGCCGGCATTGGCAAACCCGTCCATCATGAAATAGACCCCCAGCATCAGGCCAAGGGCAGCGGCCCCGGCAAGCGGGTAGACCAGAATCAGAAGGCCGGTGACCACCAGCACGAAGGGTTTCAGCCAGCGCAGCCAGCCATTGCCGCCAAAGCCCTTCCAGGCCAGGTAAAATCCGGCAAAGCCGGCCAGCAGCATCAGCCAGCCGACAAAGGCCGCGGTAATCAGGGACATCAATTGCGGCAAGGCCACGCCAATCACCCCCAGGATCAGCAGCACAATGGCTGTAATCAGGGAATAGCGGCGAAAATCCTTGCCAAAGTCAAAGACTTTTGGTTCGTCAGTCATGGGGTTCTCCATCAAAAAGTGCAATCTGTTGTGCACGCATATGGGAGGACACACCCGGCCCGGCAAGATATGGTGTGATTTTGCCGCACCCCTTGCATCATGGCCTTGCCATTTCCCCCCTGATCCCCATAACGGTCCCACAGTTTACCGGTCTTGAAAAGGAAAAACGCAATGGACGACTTTCGCCGCAAGCTCGAAGAGTTTGGCAAGAAGCTGCAGGAAAAGCGCGACGAGTATGAACACCGGCACGGCAAGGTTCCGGGCGGCGGCCCGGCGGCGCGCCTGAAACAGTTGCAACAGGCCCAGGCCGACCTGATCGAGCGGGCCATGGAACTGGACGCCAAGGGCTGGGATGCGGCCAAATTCACCCTCGAGGCGGAACGCCAGGCCCTGCTGAACGATTTTTCCACCTGGGTGAATCTGATCGACGCCGAATACAACCAGGAAATCTAGTGGCGCACCCGACCCGCAAGGCAGGCGGCCGCGCCCGGCAGATGCTGTTTTCCCGCCCGGCCGGGGTGGTGTTTGCCTCCACCGTGGGCACGGCCCTGGGCATCACCTCCACCGTGGTCGCCATTCTTGGCCTGGTGCTGGTGCCGATCGCGCACGAATTCGCGGTGCCGCGCTCCAGCATTTCCCTGGTGTTCTTCATCATCGCCATCAGCACCGCGCTGGTTTACCCGCTGATCGGCCATCTGGCCGACCGCCATGGTGCCCGCATTGTTGTCCTTGTGGGCCATCTGCTTTTTGCCGCCTCCCTCTATGCGGTCTCGCTGAGCCGCACCCTGTGGCAGTTTTATGCCGCCTTCGTGCTTGTCGGGCTTTCCGGCTCGGTGCTGGGGCCGATTCTGTTCACCAAGATCATCGCCGGCTGGTTCGACCGCTATCGCGGCTTCTTTCTGGGCATTATCAGCGGCGTCGGCTATGGGCTGGGCAGCTCGCTCATGCCGCTTTTCGCCGTGGCCGTGCTCACCGGCCATGACTGGCGCACCACCTATCAGGCCATCGCCAGCCTGGTGCTGGTGCTGGGCTTTCCCATCCTGCTGCTGTTCTTGCGCAACCCGCCGCAGCCGCCGCCAAAAAAGACCTTCATGCGCGTGCCCGGCGTGCCCGGCGTGCCGGGCATGACCCTGGCCGAGGCGGCGCGCACCCGCGCCTTCTGGATGATCATGCTGAGCATTTCCATCGGCTCGGGCTGCATGCTGGCGGTGTTCACCCATGTGGTGCCGATCCTGACCGGCAACGGCCTCAGCCTCGCCCAGGCGGCGCGGGTGCTCTCCACCTTCGCGCTCTTCACCGTGTTTGGCCAGATCGGCACGGGCTATCTGCTCGATCTGTTTCACCGGCCCAAGCTGATTGCCCCGTTCTTTTTCATCCCCGTCATCGGCCTGCCCCTGCTGATGCATGGCTCGGGCATGCCGGTTCTGCTGCTGGCCGGGGCCCTGATGGGGCTGGGCATGGGCACGGAGTTTGGCCTGCTGCCGTTTTGCCTGTCGCGCTATTTCGGCCTCAAGGCCTATGGCAAGATCTCCGGCCTGGCCTATGGCGTCATTGCCCTGACCAACGGCTTTTTCCCGGTCCTGATGGATGTCGCCTATGACATGAGCGGCTCCTACACCCCGGCCCTCAATGTGGTGATTTTCGTGATGATCGTCGGCACGGTGGTGATCGCCTCCCTGCCCGGCTTCATGCGCGTTGCCCGGCTCTATCTGGAGCCGGTCACCGGCAAGCGCCCCGAGGGGTAGGGCAAACCGCTCCGGGGCCGGACTCCCAAAAACGTGAACGGCGTTCACTTCTCATTGCGCGCTAGCCGCCCTATATGATACGGACTGAGGCGCCCTGTGGTTGTGTCCATGGTGGCCGCCTTGCCCCTTGCCTGGCCGTCATGCCTGACATGAACGCGCCATATCGAACCGTCACCCTGCCGGAACAGGACGTGGACAACCATGCGCAGCACCCGCCTCCGCATCATCGCCTTGGGCGCCCTGGCCATGGCCGCGGCCCTCTTGCCTGCAGCCGTCCCCGGGCGCGCCAGCGCCGGTGAGGCTCCCGCCAGGGCGGCGGCCGTGCCGGTGCCGGTGTTCAGGGCTGCCTGGCAGCAAGGCGCACGGATCAGGACAGGCTATGCCGGCATGATCATGGCGCGGCGCACCAGCGAACTGGGCTTTGAGCGCGGCGGCCTGGTGGTGCAGGTGATGGCGGATCTTGGCGACCATGTGCACAAGGGCGATGTGCTGGCACGGCTGGACACCAGCGTGCTGCGCGCCGACCTCGCCGCAGCAGCCGCCAGCCTGCGCGAGAGGCAGGCGCAAACCCGCATTGCCGCCGCAACCCTGAAACGGCAAAAGGCCCTGCTGGCCAAGGGGCATATTTCGGCCCAGCGGCTGGAGGAAGTCGACGCCAGGCTGGCGGTCGCGCGCGCCGCCGAGAATGCGGCACGGGCGCAGCTGCAAACCCTGCAGGCGCGGCTGGCCCTGGCGCAGATCACCGCCCCCTATGATGGCGTGATCGCCGAGCGCTATATCGACGAAGGCGCCATCGCCGCACCGGGCAAGCCGGTGCTGTCGCTGGTGGAAGATGGCGTGCTGGAGGTGCGCGTCGGCCTGCCTGCTTCGAAACTGGCGGTCATGAAGCCCGGAAAGGTGTATGACTTCACGGCCGGAGCGGCGCGGTTTCAGGCGCGCCTGCGCGGCCTTGGCGGCACCATCAGCAAGGCCACGCAAACCGTCGAGGCCGTCTTTGACGTGCTGCCGTCCAAGGCTGCGCTTGTGCCCGGGCAGACGGCACGGCTGGTCCTGGACGTGCCCCTCGCGCAAAGGGGATTCTGGGCGCCCCTGACGGCGCTGCGCGAGGACCGGCGCGGCCTGTGGTCGCTTTATGCGCTGCAAGCCGTGCCGGAAGACAAGGGACTCTACAGCCTGAGCCCGCGCCTGGTGGAACTGCTCTATGCGGGCGCCGAGCGGGTCTATGTGCGCGGGCCCGTCAAGGATGGCGCACTGCTCCTTGCCAGTGGCGCATTGAGCGTCAGCCCGGGCATGCAGGTGGTCCCCGCAGCCAGCCGCACAAGCGGTCAGCCATGAGTCTCCTGTTCTACAACAATCCGCGCCTGGCACTGCTCAGCGTCATCCTGATCATCGCTGCCGGGCTGGGGGCGCTGTTCACCCTGGGCCGCCAGGAAGACCCGACCCTGTCGGAACGCTTTGCCGTATTGGTGACCGAGTTTCCGGGCGCCTCCGCCGAGCGCGCCGAAGCGCTGATCACCGAGCCGCTGGAGCGCTCCTTGCAGGAACTGGCGGAGGTTGAAAAAATCAAATCCACCAGCCGCAACGGCCTGTCCATCATCTCCGTCGAACTCAAGGAGCAGTACAGAGGCGAGCGGGTCGAGCCCGCCTGGACAAAGGTGCGCGAGCAGATCAACAAGGCCAGGCCGTTCCTGCCGCCGGGCGCCAGCGCCCCGGACCTGCGCCGCCAGCACATCGGCGCCGATACCCTGAT
>JALWUB010000387.1 GCA_026993275.1 Robiginitomaculum sp.
GGCACGGCCTCGCCGCTTTCGACAATGCGCCCGGCGCGCATCACCGCCATCCGGTCCGCCATTTGCGCCAGCACCGCCAGATCATGGGTGATCAGCATCAGCGCCATGCCGTCTTCACGCACCAGGGTCTGCAGCACTTCCAGCACCTGCGCCTGGGCACTGACGTCCAGGGCCGTGGTGGGTTCGTCGGCAATCAGCACTTTGGGGCGCAGCGCAATGGCGATGGCAATGGCCACACGCTGGCGCTGGCCGCCGGACAGGCTGTGCGGATAACGCTGCAGCGCCACATCGCCAAGGCCCACACGGTCCAGGGTTTGCCGGGCCGCGTCCAGGGCTTCGGACCGGCTCGCGCCGGTATGAATGCGCACGGTTTCGGCAACCTGCATCCCGATGGGCTGCACCGGATTGAGGGCGCTCATCGGCTCCTGGAACACCATGCCGATGTCACGGCCGCGCACAGCGCACATCTGCGCCTCGCTTTTGCGGGCAAGACTCTCCCCGGCCAGCACGGCATCGCCTTCCAGCCGTGCGTCGCGCGGCAGCAGCCGCAGGATGGAGAGCGCCGTCATGGTCTTGCCAGAGCCGGATTCCCCAGCCAGACCAAAGACCTCGCCCGCACGCATCTCCAGCGAGACCTTGTCAAGAATCCGCTCCTTGCCAAGATGCAGGGTGAGGCGGTCCAGGTGCAACAGACTCATGCGCGCCTCGCCTTGCCCTGCGGGTCAAGCACATCGCGCAAGCCATCACCCAGCAGATTCAGCCCGAGCACGGACAGGGCAATGGCAAGGCCGGGAAACACCGCCAGCCAGGGGGCAAAGCCGGCCATGGTCTGGGCGTCGAACAGCATCCGCCCCCAGCTCGGCGCTGGCGGTTGCGCGCCAAGGCCGACATAGGACAGACCGGCTTCGGCAATGATCCCCAGGGAAAACTGAATGGTCCCCTGCACCAGCAGCAGGCCCGTCAGGTTTGGCAGGATATGCTCGATCGAAATGCGCAGGCGGCCCTTGCCGCAAAGCCGCGCCGCCAGGCAGAACTCGCGGGTCCACTGCACCTTTGCCGCGCCGCGGCTGAGGCGGGCGAAAACCGGAATGTTGAAAATGCCAATGGCGATGATGGCGGTCAGCGCGCCCGGACCAAAAACCGCCGTGATCAGAATTGCCAGGACCAGCGCCGGAAAGGCGAAGACGAGGTCATTGAAGCGCATCAGCACATCATCGGCCAGGCCGCCATGGGCCGCGGCCCACAAGCCCAGCGGCACACCGGCGCCCATGCCGATGGCCACCGCAACAAAGGCCACGAATACGGAATTGCGCGCCCCCGCCATGATCATGGACAACACATCGCGGCCCAGATGGTCGGTGCCAAACACATGCGCCCAGGAGGGCGGCTGCAAGCGCCCGGCGATATCCAGCACCGTGTCATTATAGGGCGTCCACACCAGCGAGATCAGCGCCATGGCAACGGTCAGTGCAGTGAGAACCGCGCCAAGAGCAAGGCTTGCAGAGCGCCGCGTCATGCCTGCGCCCCCTGGCCGCGCAGCCGCGGGTCGGCAAGATGATAGGCGGCATCCACGGCAAACGCCACCAGCACCACCGCCAGCACAAGCACCATGACAACGCTTTGCACGACCACCAGATCACGCTGCAAGATGGCCTGGAACACCAGCCGCCCGAGCCCTGGCAAAAAGAACACGTTTTCGATGATGATGCTGCCTGCCAGCAAGAACGAAAGCTGCATGCCGAGAATGGTCAGCACCGGTATCATGGCATTGCGCAGGGCATGGCGGCGGATGACCTGGCGCTGGCTGAGGCCCTTGGCCCGCGCCGTGCGGATATAGTCCTGGTGCAGGGTCTCGATCAGGGCGGTGCGCATGATGCGGGCCAGGATGGCCGCTTGCGGCACCGCCAGTGCCAGGGCGGGCAGGGTCAGCGCCTTGAGTGCCGGCAGCACGCCCGCCTGCCAGCCGGGAAAGCCGCCAGCGGAAAACCAGCGCAAGGTGACGGAGAACAGCAGCACCAGCAGCATGGCCAGCCAGAAATTGGGAATGGCCATGCCCACCTGCGCCGCCCCCATGACCAGCGCATCGCTGCGCGTGCCTGCGCGCGCGGCAGCAAACAGGGCAATGGGAAAGGCGATCAGGAGGGACAGAGCCAGGGCATAAAGCGCCAGCGGCGCGGACACTGCCAGGCGCTCGGCCAGCAAGGTGCTGACCGGCACACGATAGGTATAACTGATGCCAAAATCACCATGCAGCATGCCCCAGAGCCAGTGCAGATAGCGCAGCGGCAGCGGCGCATTCAGGCCAAATTGTGCGCGCAGGGCGGCCAGCGCCTGCGGGTCGGCATTCAGGCCCATCATGTAGCGCGCCGGGTCGCCGGGCATGACCTGAATCATCACGAACACCACCAGGCTTGCCGCCAGCAGGGTCAGCGCCAGCGAGGCAGCGCGGCGCACCAGCCAGGCGCTCATGGCGCATTGCCCTTGCGGCCCTCGAAATACACATCGGCCAGGGGCTCACCCTGTATCGGCGCGTTGGTCCACATGCCATGCAGGCGCCTGTCCCAGACCCCGAGCTTGGGCAGTTGAAACAAAAACCCGTTGACGCAATCGTGCGCAATCAGCCGCTGGGCGTCGCCATAAAGCGCGGCACGGCGGGCCGGGTCGCGGCTGCGCGCCAGGTTTTCCATGATCGCGTCAAAGGCGGCGCTGTGATAGCCAAAATAATAATCGGGGCGCGCATAAATGCCGATGTCCCGGGGCTCGGTGTGGGCGACAATGCTCAGATCATAATCCTTTCTGGCAAACACCTGATCGAGCCATGCGGCCCATTCGATGTTCTGGATACGCACGCGAATGCCGGCCTCGCGCAATTGCGCCGCGGCAATCTCGCCGCTGCGCCGGGCATAACTGGGCGGCGGCAGTTTCAGCGTGGCATCAAAGCCGTCCGGATAACCGGCTTCGGCCAGAAGTGCCCTGGCGCGATCCAGATTGTGCGCATAAAGCCAGGTCAGATCCACATAACCGGCATCGGCTGGCGAAAAATGCGAGCCAATGGGCTGGCCATAGCCAAACATGGCGCCGTCAATGATCTTTTGCCGGTCCAGCGCATAGGCAATGGCCCGGCGCACACGGACATCGTCAAACGGTTTGCGGGCATTGTTGATGGCCAGAATGACCTCGCCTTCGGTGGCGCCCACCACCACGTCAAAACGCGGGTCCGCCTCAAAGGCGCGCAAATTCTCGGGCGCGGGAAAGCTGGCAAAGCCATCCACATCGCCCGCCATCAGCGCCGCATGGGCCGCCGCCGGGTCCGGAATGAACAGAAATCTTACTGCCGCGGACCTGGCCTTGCGCCCCCAATAGGCCTCATTGCGCACCAGATCGATGGCATAGCCCTTGCGCCATCCGGCAAAGCGGAATGGCCCGGTGCCAATGGGACGGGAAGCATTCGTGGCTGCGCTTTGCGGCGCCACCATGACCGCATCACCCCATCCCATATTGTAGAG
>JALWUB010000388.1 GCA_026993275.1 Robiginitomaculum sp.
GAAAAGAAGTGCACCGATTCGTGGTGCCGGAACGATTCGTTATCAAAAACACTCATGGGTCAGCTCTTTCTTGCATGGGCCGCACTGGCGGCGCCCGCACACCGGAGCCTTGTTGTCAGATCAACTCGTCAGCGCGCGGTTTGATGACCTCTATTCGATAGACCGCCAGGGCGCCGTGCTCAAGGGCCTTCAGGCGATTTTTTGCGGCTTTTTGTTCACAATTGAAATGATCAGCCACAGTTTTCAGTTCTGGCGCCAATTTTATTGCCTGATCCAGCGCCTCTTTTTCCGCAGTGGACGATTCCAGCGCCATTTTGAGCGCGCGCAGTTGCGCCCCGGTTCTCTCCTTGACCTTGCCAATGACCAGGCCGTGGCGGCGCAACAGATTGCTTTGCTCTTCAAGACGCAGCCACTGGCCGTGGCCGCTGTCCCGGCTCAGCCAGCCATGGCGCTGTTCTTTCGATGGCGGCCTGGTGCCGTCATTGACAAGCTCTTCCAGGACCAGCACGCCGCCGGCCTCGAGCGCGCTGCGTGCCCAGGCGAGCAGGCTGGTCCCGGTTTGTGCAAACAGGGGCTCTGCGCTGATCATGCACTGGCAGCGCCTGGGCGGCGGCATGGCCATGCCGATATTGACTTCGTAACAGGGCCTCGCCTCTTCCCTGCCCTCTTGCGGCAGCCGCGCCTTGCGCCATTTCAGCACATCGGCGCGCCAGTCAAACTCCAGCACGGATGCCGTGGGCACCTGCGCTGCGATCTGGGCCGGGCGTCCGCCCAGGCCAGCGCCGAGCACGCCGATGGTTTCGGACTTTGCAGCCTGCCAGTGCAGCGCCTTCTCGCCCGCCTTGTCTTCCAGCCATAGCCGCCCTTTGCCCCACAGCAATTCTGCGGCAACCAGGGGCGCCGGGCCTTGATAGCGCCTGCGCGCCCGCGCCGCCGGACTGTCGTCGCGCGCGGGCTCGGCCTGTTGGATGGCTGGTTTCGCCTTCACGGCCTTTGGCTTTGCGGGCTGTTTTGCCCAGCCGAACATGCCTTTTCTGGGTTTTGGGGAAGTCCGTGCCATGGCAGCCAGACTAGCCCGGCGAGCGTAACCATCCTGTTGAGAGACATGGTTAAGGCGTCATGAATTGAAGCCATGGAGCGCTTCAGAAACAAAAAAGGTGCTGGACTGGCCAGCACCTTTTTCGCTCGAATCAAGGCTGAACCGGCTTATTTGGCCGCTTCGGTCTTGCTGTTCTGCTTTGTCTCTTTTCTGGACGAATTGGAAGAGGCCTTGAGCTTGCCCAGGACATCCTTGAAGGCTTTTTCGGCCTTGCTGCCGCCGCTGATCTGCTTGCGCAGCTGTTCAATGGCGACATGCAGATCCTTGAATTCACCCTTGCGGGCATAACCCAGCGCCACGGCAAGCCGCAACTGGCTGCGCGCATAATCAAGCTCTTCGTTGATTTTCGCCCTTTGCGCGGCCGTCAGGGGCTTGTCCTTGTTGACAATGGCTTGCGCCGCTTCCACGGCCGTAATGGCGCGCAGGGTCGGCAGGGGCAGCACGACATCGGTGATCACCAGCGTATTCATCGCCGCTTGCAGCGCCGTGATGGCCTCATCAATCTTGCCGCTGGTGATGAGCGGCACCACGGCCTTGATGGCGTCAGGATAGGTGGCCATGGGGATGGACGTGGTTTCGATGATCAGTTCGCTGGCCATGTCTGCCAGCAGAGCCCGCGCATCTTGCACACGGCCTTCCTTCAACAGCTTGATGGCCCGGGTCCTGGCCGCATAGACAGTTTGCGGATCGGCATAAAGGTCGATCAGCCTTTCGCTTTCGTCGATGGGGGCCAGGGCCAGGTCAGGATTGGCCGCCGTTACCAGTGCAAACTTGCCGGTGGCATCGCCCAGGGCCGTCAGGGCCTTTGCCGTGTCCTTGTGTTGCAAGGCAACAATGGCTTCATTGGTCAGCGCAAAGGCGTCAATGGCATTCTTGATGACAGCTTCTTGCGCCTTTTGGTCAAATTTCTCCCTCGTGGCCTGGGTGTTTTCCGATTGCACGGTCGAGGCCGTGTTTTGCTGGCCCTGATCGGCCGCATAACCGGCACCGGCCGAAGCCATGCCCAGCGCCAGGGCGCTGCAAATGGCTGTCGTTAAAAAAAGTTTCTTCATCATGATCTCCTTGAAAGTTGTTTTGTGTTCAAACGCAACTGCGATCGTCCGGGAGGGACATGGTTAACGCGCACAGCGCTTTCAAATGCGACAACTTGTCACTTGCGCAATGCCACCTTCGTCACAATGTCAATGTGTTGCCTTGGCTTCCGTGCCGGTGCACCCTGAGGCTTTGACCCTGGAGGCCTCATGCGCCGCGATTCCCGCCCCAAATGGCTGTATGATGTGCAAAACCGCTTCTGGACATGGTGGGCGGAGCGCTATGTGGCGCCGTTTTTTGATGCCTTGGGAGAAGACGCTCGCTTTATCGGCCCGCGCCATGTGCATCTGTTCGGGCGCGGCATCAGCGCCGGGCGTGCCCTGCATGTCATTGCCTCCAGCGATGCGCCGGTGCGGCTGACCGTTTGGGCGGCGCCGGACAAGCGCGGCTGCATCGAGATTGGCGATTGCGTACTGCTCACGGGCGGCACCCGGATTCTGGCAGCCCGGCGCATCAGCATCGGCGATGGCTGCATGCTGGCGCATGATGCGACGATTACCGATTGCGACTGGCATGGCCTGTATGACCGGACAGAGATAGACGCCAATGCCAGACCCGTGGTGCTGGAAGACAATGTCTGGCTGGGCGACGGGGCATTTGTGGGCAAGGGGGTCCATATAGGCGAAAACAGCATTGTTGGCGCCCATGCCGTGGTCACGCGCGATGTGCCTGCCAATGTGGTGGTTGCCGGAAACCCGGCCCGCATTGTCAAGAAACTCGACCCGCAAAAGGGCTTTCGCACCCGCATGGACCTGTTCAAGGACGTTCCCGCGCTGGACCGCTTTATGGACCAGGCCTATGCTGAGATGCTGCAGGGCAACACTCTGCTGGACTGGCTGCGCAGCCGCCTTGCACCGGACCGGGATGATTAGGAGAACGCCATGATCAACAAGCGCGAGCTTCTGGCCCTTGGCGGTGCAAGCGCGGTGTCGGCGCTTGCCGCCAGGAGCGCAGCCAAGACACCCAAGGACTCCCCTGCCCTGCCCAATCTGGCCAAAAACAGCGCGCCGATCAGTGTTGAGGAGCGCAAAGACCGCATGGCCAGGGCGCAAAAGCTGATGCGTGCGCAAGGCATTGACGCCCTGGTGCTCGAGCCGGGCTCGGCGCTGGTCTATTTTACCGGCATACGCTGGTGGCGGTCCGAACGCTTCACTGGCGCGGTGATTCCGGCGGAAGGCGACATGACGGTCGTCACCCCCTATTTTGAAGAACCGTCGATTCGCGAAAGCATGGCTTTTGGCGATGACGTGCGCACCTGGAACGAGGATGAAAACCCGTTTGCCCTGGTGGCTGGCGCC
>JALWUB010000389.1 GCA_026993275.1 Robiginitomaculum sp.
TCCTCGATATAGCCGGTCCAGCGTGTGCTGCTGACCAGCAATTCCCCTGTCAGATAACGGTTGGTCGCCGTCTGGTAACGCACGTCATAAACGCCTTGCGCCGCAGCGCCCGGTGCTGTCCCCGTTGTAAACGGAATGGTGTAGGCCACGCTGGTGGCGCCATATTTGAAACCGGGCACCGGGTCCGTGCCGCCGGATGGCGTCGCATCCAGGGCAAAGCGGACAAACATCCGGGTCATGTCGGCAAACAGCGGTGCGCCGTGGCGCCCGTCCGTCGTCAGCAGCACGACATAGGTGTGCACTTCGGCGCCGCTGAAGGTCGAGGTCAGAAACGGGGAAAACGGCGTGATGCACAGGCCGGTGGCCGGATCGCTTTCGCAGATCCGCAACCCGTTGGCCCGGCTGTGGGTCCGGTCCTTGCCGAGACGGCGGACCGTGCCCGTGTCCACGGTCACCAGAACCGGCCCCGTTGGCGCCGCCGGCCCGATATTGACCGCCGAAACGGAAAAGGATTCGAAATTGCGCAGCCCGCTCAGATTGGGCACGTTCACGATGCCGTCCCCGGTGGGCGTGGCGCCAATGGTGATGATGTCGGGCTCGCTGGAAAACGTTGCCGACAGGACAGGCGTATTGACGCCGGGCACGCGCGGCGCGAGCACTTCGGCCGTGCCATTCATGCAGACATAGTCGAGCGCAATCTGCTCGCCGCCTATGCCGGCCGAGGGCGTGAAGGTGATGACGAACAATTGCGTGGCCCCAGAGGCAATGTCTATGGGGGTGTCTGCCGCCGCAGCCGGGGTCGTGCCGTCGGACTGATAGGCCTGGTAGGAGAAGGATGCCAGCAGGGTGGAGGGCGCATGCGGCCGGATCAGGCATCCCGTGCCGGTGCTGTCTCCCGCATTGATGATGCTGGCAAAATAGGTGACGGGATCACCAACCTTGCCGGCCCGGCTGGTGGGCAGGACAGAAGATTGCAGCAGCGGCCCGGCCAGCGCTGCAGGCGCCAGCGCAAACACGAACAGAGCAGGCAGAAGACGCACAAGGCTTCTGCTGAGAACAGACGCGTGTGCTTTCATGACACCCCCCCAGAGTCCTTTTGCATATCACCCGGCAGTATCATATTTTCCACACTCCCATCAAGGATATTCTGATATGCCAACCCTCAAGTCTTTGGGCTTGCCCTCACCGGCAGGCGCTCTATGACTGCCTGCACAGCAAAGGAGTGCGCCCATGCGTCCGTCAGGCCGGGAAAATGATCAATTGCGCCAGTTCAGTTTCGAGACCGGGGCCATGCCCTATGCCGAAGGCTCGTGCCTGGTGCGCTTTGGCAACACTCATGTGCTGTGCGCCGCCAGCGTTTCCGAACGGGTGCCGCCCTGGCTGCGCGGCCAGGGCCAGGGCTGGGTGACGGCGGAATACGGCATGCTGCCGCGCGCCACCCCCAGCCGCATGCGCCGCGAGGCGGCGGCGGGCAAGCAATCCGGGCGCACCCAGGAGATTCAGCGGCTGATCGGCCGGGCCTTGCGCGCGGTAACAGACCTCGAAGCCCTGGGCGAGCGCCAGATCGTGCTCGATTGCGATGTCATCCAGGCCGATGGCGGCACCCGCACTGCCTCCATTTGCGGCGCCTGGGTGGCGTTGAAACTGGCCTGTGCCAGCCTGGTGGACGCGGGCGCGCTGGCGCACGACCCGGTTTTCGACGTGGCGGCGGCGATTTCCTGCGGCATGGTTGATGACGCGGCCGTGCTGGACCTGGACTATGAGGAAGACAGCCGCGCCCAGACCGATGCCAATTTCGTGCTTTCCGGTTCCGGCGGCATTATCGAGGTGCAGGCCACCGCCGAGGACCGGCCGCTGGCCTTTGACAATTTTGCCACGCTGATGGCGCTGGCGCAAAAGGGCTGCGCCCGGATTTTCGCGGCGCAGACCGCCGCGCTCGGCTAGAGTGCTTCAGGTTTTGATAGACTCAAAACCGCACTCTATCCTATTGTTTTGTCGCACTTCTTATCCGAAAACCGGTTCCCATCCCGGATCAGTGTCCGGGACAGGCTTTTTCGGGAAGTGCTCTAAGGCGAAACTCAGCCTTTTTCATGCAGCCAGGCGGCGTGGCGCGGGGCCTTTTTGGTTTTGGACCATTCTTCCAGCATCAGCGGCGCGACGCGGTGCAGTTCGTCCATCTGTTCCTGGGTGCGGGTGTTGGTGGCCAGCTCCAGCCGGTGGCCATTGGGGTCGAAGAAATAGATGGACTGGAAAATGCCGTGATTGGTCGGGCCGATGACCTCCAGCCCCTCGGCCTCGGCCTTGGCCTTGGCGGCAAGAAGCGCATCCATGTCCTCGACCTCGAAGGCAATGTGCTGCACCCATTCCGGGGTGTTTTCATCACGGCCCATTTCCGGGCTGTTCGGCAGTTCGAAAAACGCCAGCACATTACCCATGCCGGCATCCAGGAAAATGTGCATGTAGGGATCGGGCTCGCCGGTTGAAGGCACCTCGTTCTCGGCAATGGCGAGGACGAAATCCATGCCCAGCACGCGCTGGTAAAACTCCACCGTTTCCTTGGCGTCCTTGCAACGATAGGCGACGTGGTGAATGCGTTTGAGATTGATACTCATGGAAAAGTCTCCTGCTTCAGGCCTCCTGCCGCGCCGTCCCGGCGCGCCAGATGACCGGGAAATCGGCACAATCCAGATGGTCCCCGTCCTTGAGGCCGGGATCGCGGGTGGGAATGGCGCACTCGCCAGGGCGCACATGATAGCGCGCATCATCGCCGCACCAGCGGGTGGCATAGGCGCGCCGCCGGGTTGTGGCGCTGGCATTGCCGGGGGCGCCATGCACGGTCATGGCTGAAAACACGATGCAGTCGCCAGGCTCCACGGCAAAGCTGCGGATGTCATAGGCGTCCGGGCCGGCGTCAATGTCCGGCAGTTCCGGCAGGCCGGTGCCGGCATAGGCGCTGTCATCGGCAAAATGGTGCGGGTTGTATTCCGGCCATTCGTGCGAGCCTGCAACATAACGCACACAGGTGTCCCGGCCGACCGGGTCCAGCGGCAGCCAGATGGAGCACACCTGCCGCCCGCGCACGGCCCAATAGGGCTGGTCCTGGTGCCAGGGGGTCTTTTCCGCCGTGCCCGGTTCCTTGACGATCAACTGGTCATAGAAAAAGTTGATCTTGCGGCTTTGCATGAGCTCTCCGCACAATTGCGCCGCTGGCGATTCATGCACGAAGCGGGCAAAGCCCTCAATGCGCCGGGCCAGGTCCAGATCATTGAAGGCACGGCCGTTCTTGCCCGGCGGCGTATAGTCCTCGGCCAGCGGCCCGGGATGCGCCAGGGCCTCCTCGGTGGCCGCGCGCAGGCGCTCAATCCAGTGCGGCGCAAACACCTGGCGCAGACAGACCACGCCATCGCGCGCAAAGGCCTCCCTGTCTGCTTCCGTGATGCGCATGTCAGGCGGCGGTATCGGTCAGCACGCCCCGGCGCAGCTGG
>JALWUB010000390.1 GCA_026993275.1 Robiginitomaculum sp.
CGCAAGTAGAACATTTGATTTTTTTCCGCCGCACTGCACAGGGCCGTGCCAGCGGGGTCATGTTTCAGCCGGGCTGAGTTCCTCCTTGACCTTTTGCGCCAGTTTCTTGAGCTTGTAGGGCTTGGGCAGGAAGCTGATTTCCATATCCCGGCTCAGGATATCGGAAAACTCTTCCTCCGCGAACCCAGAGGTAAACACGATTCGGGTGTTTTTCAGATAGGGCCGCGCCTTTTCGACAAAGCTGGGGCCGTCCATCTCCGGCATGATCACATCGGAGATCACCAGATCGATGCGCCCGGCATTTTGCTCGGCGATCTGCAGAGCATCCGCGCCATTGGCCGCTTCCAGCACCTCATAGCCGCGATTGGCCAGGGTCTTGACGGCAATCGAGCGCAGGCCGTCCTCGTCCTCGACGAACAGGATACGCCCCTGCCCGGCCAGGTCCCGCGGCTGTCTTTCCCTGGGCTGGGCCGTCTCCCCGGCGACCGGCTCGGTGCATTCCGGCAGCCAGATCTGGAAGGTGGTGCCCTTGCCTGGGGTGCTGAGCGGGTGCAGGAAGCCGCCGGACTGCCGGATGATGCCGAGCACATTGGCCAGGCCCAGGCCGGTGCCCTTGCCAATGTCCTTGGTGGTGAAAAACGGCTCGAAAATCTTCTCCAGCACCTCCGGGCTCATGCCGGTGCCGGTGTCGATGACCTCGATCAGCGCCCAGGCGCTGGCCTGTGGCGGCGTTTCGCCAGCGCAGACGCTGGCCGGAATGCTGTCCTGGCGCGAGGTGCGGATGGTCAGCGTGCCGCCGCCCTGTTCCAGCATGGCGTCGCGGGCATTGATGGCCAGATTCATCACCGCCATCTCGATCTGGCCCTTGTCGATGCGCACGATCGGCAGATTGCGCCCATGCTCGACCTCCAGCAGGATATTGTCGTGCAGGACGCGCTTGAGCATGTAGGTGAAATCGGTCAGCACCTCGGTCAGGTTGAGGGGCACGGCGCGGACGATCTTTTTGCGCGAATAGGCCAGCAGATTGTCCACCAGGGCGGCGGAGCGGGCGATGTTTTCGTTGATCTTCTGCAGATCCGGATAAGACGGGTCGCCAATGGTGTGCCGCGACAACAGATAATCGCAATGGCCGCCCATGGTGGTCAGCACATTGTTCAGGTCGTGCGCGACCCCGGCGACCACCTGGCCGATGACCTGGATCTTTTGCGCCTGGAACAGCCGGGTCTGCAAGTCCTTCCAGGCCGACATGTCGATGACATAGACAATGGCGCGCCCGGCCTGGTCGGTGGCGGTATAGAGATTGACGGTCTTGCCGCCCTCCCCGGCCAGCTTGAGCTCGAACGGCCCGCCGCCCTGTTCGGCAATGGCGCCGAGCTGACTGGCAAGACTCTCCGAGCCCTCCTCTGCGAACAGGCTCAGAAACGGCGTGCCCGGCGTTGCCTTGCCCCCGGTCATCTCCAGCAGCGCCGGATTGACATCCTCGATGATGGCCAGGCCCGGATCGGCGGCATCGAGGCGCGCCACGCCAAAGGGCGCCGCCATGAACATTTCGTCCAGCCCCTTTCCGGACGCCGCGGCCAGCGGGGTTTCGGCCCGCGCCAGGCCGGCCGGCGCCTGGCCGCGGGCCGAGCCGAACACGACGGCGCGGCCCAGCTTGTCGCCAGGTGCATCGGGCCAGTCGATGACCAGGGTGGCGGCGGTTTCGATCCCGTCGCGGGTTTTCAGGGTCACCGCCATGCTGGCGGCGCCGCGCTGGCGCACCTTCAGCAGGCGGCGCGCCTCGCCGGGAATGAAATCCTTCAGGGCCAGCGCCTGGCCGTCATCGGCAAAGCCGAGCCAGTGGCGCAGAGTGTTGTTCATGTAGACCACCTTGCCCTTGCCATCGACCGCAAAAAACCCGGCGGGCGCATCATCGAGCAAGGACAGGCTGCCGGGCGCCAGCACCGCATCGCCATCAGGCGCCGCGGCCGCCGTGCGCTCGGTAATGCGCCACAGGGCCTGGCCGCCCTCAAGCGGATGGATATGCACATCCAGCGCGCACAGGCCATGGGCGCCCTCAAAGGCCGGCAGGCGCTCAAACGCCTCCTCGCCGCGCCGCGCCGCCCGGTTGAGGCGAAAGCTGATGGCCGACAGGCCCGGATGCGCGCCGGTCAGCTGCGCGAACAGGGCCGGACGGCTGCCCGCGCTCAAATGCCCGGCCAGGCCTGAAAGCCTCTTGTAGGCGGGGTTGCCATAGACTGCCTCGCCGCGCGGACCGGTGATCAGGATCGCCTCGGGCACCGCCTCCAGGGCACGCAGGGCAAAACCCGGCTGGCGCGGCACCGGCCGTTGCGCCTCCGGCGACAGCTGCCGCGCCGCCGATTGCCCCGAGGCCATGGCGAAAAACACCACCAGCAAGACCGCCGCCACCCCGAGGCCGAGAATCAGGGCCGCCGGGCCGCTCTGGCCGGGCACCATCACGGCGCTGGCAATGGCGAACACCACAAAGCCCGCCGCCGCCCACGGCATCAGCCCCAGCCAGGTGGCCGGCTGCGCCAGTGCGGCCCACCGCTGCGGCATGGCCCCAAGCCCCGGATTGCCCTTGTCCGTCATTGTCTGCTCCCTGCCTGGCATGCCACGGGGCACAGCGAATCACAGCCGCCGGGCGCACTCAAGCCCTAATTGCGGCGCTCGCCCGCCAGCCTCATCACATAACCGATAATCCTGGCCACAGCCTTGAAATGCTCGCTCCTGATCTCGTGATCCACTTCGGTGGAGGCATAAAGCGCCCGCGCCAGCGGCGGATCCTCGACCACCGGCACATTGGCGGCTTCGGCGACCTCGCGGATGCGCAAGGCCAGGGCATCGACGCCCTTGGCAACGCAGACCGGCGCCGGGGTCGTGCCCGGCTCATAGCGCAGCGCCACCGCATAGTGGGTCGGGTTGACAATCACCACACTGGCCTTGGGCACCTCCTGCATCATCCGCTTGCGGGCGCGCTCAGAGCGGATCTGGCGCAGGCGGGCGCGGACTTGCGGGTCGCCCTCGGTGTTTTTCAACTCGTCGCGGATGTCCTGGCGCGACATGCGCATGCGTTTCAGGAAACTGGCGCGCTGCCAGGCATAGTCCGCCGCCGCCACCAGGGCGAACACCGCCAGCGCCGCCAGCATCAGCGCCAGCGCCGCCTGGCGCACCACCGGCAGCAAGGCCGCCAGATCGAGCCAGGGCAGGCCGGCGAGAATGTCGCGGCGCGGCCACACCGCGGCAAAGGCAGCCAGGCCGACCAGCCCCATCTTGGCCAGGCCCTTGAGAAAATTGGCCAGCGCCTGCGGCCCGAACACCCGCTTGGCGCCCTCGATCAGCGACAGCTTTGACAGTTTTGGCGCAATCTTGTCCGGCGCCCACATCATTCCGGCCTGCACCACATGACCGGCAAAGGCGAAGACCATCAGCAGCCCCAGCACCAGGCCGAGGCCGCTGAGCGCATGCACGGCGGTGTCCCGGGCGAGAACGCGGACACTGGCCGGGTCGAAACTGTATTGCGCCGCCAGATCGAAATAGCCGCGCAGCCAGCCGCTGAAATAGCGCGCCAGCGGTCCGGAAAAGCCGGTCAGCACCAGCGTGCTGGCCGCCAGCAGCAGCCAGGAGGGGATTTCCTGGGACTTGGCGACATCGCCCTTCTTGCGCGCATCGAGCAGGCGCTGCGGCGTTGCGTCCTCGGTTTTCTGGCTCTGGTCCTGATCGTCTGCCATCAGGCCAGACCCTGGGCCAGCATTTCCATATGCCTGAACCAGACCCCCATTATGGCACCAAGGCTAAGGGTCAGAATGGCCAGGCCGGCAAAAATGTTCAGCGGCATGGCGACAAAGAAAATCTGCACCTGCGGCATCAGCCGCGACAACACCCCCAGCGCCAGATAAAACACCAGCCCGAAGGCAATCAGCGGCGCCGCCATCTGCATGCCCACGGCAAAAGCCTGCGCCACCACCATGGTGCCCATGCCGGCGACATCCTCCAGCATCGGCGCAGCGCCCGCCGGCATGATGCGGTAGGTGCCCGCCAGGCCCTGCAGGAAGACATGATGCAGGCCGCTGACAAAGATCATCGTCACCGCCGTCAGATTGAGGAAGGTGGCAAGAATGGCGCCCTGGCGCCCCTGGGTCGGGTCAAAGCTCTGGGCGAAGGCCAGCCCGGTTTCCATGCCGATCATCTGCCCGGCCACCACCAGGGCCGACATCATCAGCCGCAGCAGGCTGCCAAAAAACAGGCCGATCAGCACCTCTTCGGTGATCAGGCCCGCCAGCGCCAGAGGCTTTGGCGGCATGGGCGGCAGGGCATCGCCAACACTGGCGGCAATGATCACGGCCACCGCCAGCGCCAGGCCCAGGCGCACCCGCGCGGGCACGCCGATCTCGCCAATGCCGGGCACCAGCATCATCATCGCGCCGGTGCGCGCAAACACCAGCAAAATGGCGAAAATCGAAGCGGGAAGGTCCAGCGCGTCCATGGCTACATGGCCGACACCCGGTCTGCAATATGGGTCATGAACCCGCCCAGCAGGGCGCCCATGAGCGGCATGAAGACCAAAAGCGCAACAAAGATGGCAATGATTTTGGGCACGAACACCAGGGTCATTTCCTGCACCTGGGTGAGCGCCTGCAGCAAGGCAATGGCGAGGCCGACAACCAGGCCGACAATCATGATCGGCCCGGAAATCTGCAGCACCAGCCAGATCGCCTCGCGGGCCACATCCAGCACTTCCGAACTGTTCACGCGCGCCTCCCGCACCGGCCTTGCCTCGGCAGGCAACAATGCTCTGCTTATGGTTAACAAAACCTCACCAGGCCCGGGCACTCCGCCCCGGCCTTGCGTATCATTCCGAAGAGCCTTCAACGTATTTGAAAGCGGCGACGCAAGACGAGCAGAATTAAAAATATAAGGATGATCGAGAACAAGGCATGGAGGGTCATAATAATGCCGGTGAAAACCGGATGTGCCTGCAAGGCCATTGTAAAATCATACTGCGCCAAACTATCTGATTTGAAAAACCCGGCGACAGCATAACTGACCGGCGGCAGGGCATTTACAAAAGCATGCCCCACCGCCAATCTAAATGTCTGAAGCGGAGGCGCCACACCCCACCCAATGCAGAAATAAGATAAACTGGCAACAGACCAAAAAGTCAGCAGCCACAAGAGCGGCCGTAAAGCATCTTGGCCAAAATCGGCAAGGGCCTCATAAGCGTATGATATACACCATTCCCATATTGGCATGCCCTTGGGAATGCGCCGTTTAGCTTTTTGTTCAAGTCTGCCGAACCTGAAGGCAGTGGCAAAATCAGCATTACGCTCCATGTGCTGGCGTAGGATGCGAAAGGCGTTGTGGTAGCGCTGGTAAATGTCAGAGGCAGGATTCTTTGAACCTTCAATGTCAGCAAATGGTTTCAGGTTTAAAAATGAAGTATCCGCATGTAGTTGTGCTCCAGAAAAATCTGGAACACCATCAAACAAAACTCCATCAAAAATTGACCGTGCATTAAAAATGGCATTGGCAAAATTTGCGCAATCTCCTTCCTTGTTTCTGCAAAACTCGGCGTCTGAAAAATTAATGCGCCCAAATCCTCTTATTTTTTGATCAGCGTTAGCAGCATGAGACCTTGAAAAATCAGCACCTTTTCTAAATTTTGTTTTGGCGAAAGTAGCCTTTTGATGGAATACAGTATCGGAAAAATCTGCATGGTCTGCAAACTCACATCCTGAAAAATTTACCTCGTCACAAAATACACACTTAGAAAAAACGCTCCTTCCTTTCCTGACCACCAACTCCTGCAGCTCGCATGGACCTGTAAACTTCCCTTCTTTGCAAACTATCTCATCAACTACTGATCTGATATGCATTTTTGAACAAACTAGTTTATTAAAGTGCATATAGCCAATTTGTTTGCCGCTAATATTTATTATATCAAAATTTCCATCAATTATTAATCTTTGTATCGTTGATCCATGAATTGATATATTGCTATTATTATTGCCATAAATAACAACATCATTAATTATAGATTTATTTTTAATTTCATTCTTCGCCCCGTGTGGTATTCTTATTTGTTGGAATTGTGAATTGTCTATGATAATTTGACAATTTATCTTACTGCCTAACCACGAATCTCCACAAAATTGGCATTTCTGTACATACATATCTAACTTACCCATAATGCGGCTGACATAACCGCAAGATTTCAATGCCGTAAATTTTATTTTTCTGTTTGAATCCTCACCAAGACCAATATTTATGTAACACGAATTTATATCTATGTTATAGTCAATATTTCTTCCGCTCACATCCTGAATATACAGCATTGACCAATGCAGATTGAATATATGTTCATGTGAATAGTTTATCTGCATGTATTTCGTTAATATAACGCCCATATGTGGTCGTGCAAAGGCGCTGTGCGGACTTTTTTGAGCGGCTATGAAATTAGAAATTTTTTCGCTCTTAACGGCTTGTGTTTCGCGGAATTGATTCCCTTCCACGTCATGACCCGGAGCATGCAAGCAAAACCATGTCTTGCCATTCACTTGAATCAGAAAATCATTATAGCTGTAACCGTCCCGTGTAAACTCTGATGAAATCTTCTTGTAATATTCCTGTGCATTCTGCCCTTCAATTTCATGCTTTTTAAGCCCGTCCCAAGAAAAATCCTGTTCCCACCATCTCGCGAACCAGTCCCAGTAGTGCAGGTCAGGACTGATGTCATTTTGTGCTTCTGTCAGATGTCTTGTCGTCATGACGAATCCTCTATACGGGCAGTATATCACGGAGCTGATATGGCGCATAAAAACCACTGTGACGCACAATGCCATCCTATTCATCGTCCAGTCTTCGTGCAAAAACTCAGAAATGGGGTCGTGTCAACCGCTGAGAAAAAGCGCTGTATCATCCCGCCGGCTTGACCGGAGGACCCAGGCACCAAGGACGGTTGATCCCGAACCACAGATCGTCCCAACCGGCATTCTCTTTTTTTGGTGAATGCCGGGGCAAAATCTGGGCGAAGTCGAAGGGTGAAGGTGCCGCATGGCTTGGGTGATGGCCTGCATGTTCTGTTTTTGCTAACGATCAAGCCATAGGACGGGCCAGTTGCAAGCCAGTTTCGGACACAAAGGCGCCAGTTCTGGCCAGCGACAAGCCATTTCGGGCCACTGTGTGCGGGGATAAGTTTGCGCCTGTCCCCGCAAGGACACCGAAGCGGATAATCAGGCTGTGCGGGGCCTTCAAAGATGGCTCTGCACACGCGAATGAGATTGTGAATCAAGGCTCTGCATAGCCTTGCAGCCCTTCAGTGGTGCAAGGAAAGCCACCGTGCGCGCCCCAGACACCCTTGAAAGCCCGTTGCAGAGTCTCAAACAGCACTGCTGGTCCAGGAAAAAACACCGCTATCCCGGGGAAAACGCACAAGGGCTTTTCAAAAACGGGGATTCAGCCAAAAAAGAAGGTCTTGAACGTCATTGCCGCGGCGCCAATGGCGGTGACTTCGCCGCGCACTTCGGCGGGCACGATTTTCGGCAGGGGGCGGGGCGAGCCGCGGCGGTGCTGGGAATAGATCTCGATATGCGGCACGATCTTTTCGGCCAGCACGGGCGGGATGCGCCCGCCAATGACGATGGCCTCGCAATCGAGCATGGCGGCGGCGGCAGAGCTGATCAGCGAGAAGGAATCGCGGGTGCGCATGATCCATTCGTCCACGCCCGGCCAGCTGATGTCGAAATCGCGGATCAGCTCCGAAATGCCATGCACCGGCTTGCCGTGCTGGCTGACCAGCATGCGCAAGAACTCCAGATTGGGGTGCGGATAGACGTGCGGCGGCAGCATTTCACCGATCTCGCCGGCATTGCCATGGCGGCCGCGCACGATCTCGCCATCAATGACGACGCCGCCGCCCAGGCCCGTGGCCACATAGAGATAGACGAAATTGCCGGTCCAGCGCCCAACCCCGAGCATGCTTTCGCCGATCGCCGCCGCCTTGGCATCGTTTTCGATCCACACCGGCAGGTCCAGGTCCTCGGCGAGCATTTCGCGGATGTCCACAAGCGCCCAGTCGTCGAGCATCATCGGCGTGTTCACCAGGCCCTTGTCGTTGAGGAAATAGCCGGCAATGCCAACGCCGACGCCAAACAGCCGGGACGGGTCGCTGACCCATTTGCGGCGCATGCGCCGCAAGATGCTGTTGAGTTCGTGCGCCACATTGCTGTGGGTCATGGCGCCCATGGGCACCACCGTCTGGTCGATGACAGAGCCGCAAAAGTCGATCAGCGCCACGCCGACCGCATCGGTCATGATCGCCACGCCAAAGGCGCAGGCAAAATCCGGCTCCAGGCTGAGGGCGGCGCTGGGCTGGCCGCGGCGACCGCGGCTGAGCCGCTCGCCGGTGCGCAGGGCGCCATAGGCGCACAGGCCATTGATCAGCCGCGAGGTGGATTGCTGCGCCAGGCCGGTCATGTGGGTGATCTGCGCCTGGGTCAGCCCCGGCTGGCGGAACACCGCGCCCAGAACCTGCCTTTCGCTGGCGCTGGCCAGCGGCCCATTGCGGCGGCGGATGAAATGCGGCGGGATCTGCGCTTTGCTCATGGCCTGTCCGGTTGCTGCCCTGCCAGGGAAACATCCATGCCTATACCGGGCGGCGCGGAAACAAAACCCCTTGCCCGCCCGCCGGACCGGGCACGGCCGCGGTCATGCTTACAGCTTCTGGTCAAATGCGCCGACTTGCGGGTAATGCCCAAGGCGGGATTCGATGTCGGCGAACATGGCGCGCGTCTGTGCCTCGCTGACCGGGCTTTCGACGACGACAACCAGATTGGGTGTGTTGGACGAGGCGCGCACCAGGCCCCAGGTGCCATCCTGCAGCGTGACCCGCACGCCATTGACGGTGACGATGTCTGCAATCGGCTGACCGGCGACCGGCGTGCCGGCCCTGGCGGCGTCCTGGTATTCGCGGGTGATCTGTTCGACCACCGCGTACTTGTCCTCGTCGGCGCAGGCTGGCGACATGGTCGGGCTGCCCCAGGTCTTGGGCAGGCCGTTCTTGAGATCGCTCATGGTCTTGCCGGCATTGTGGTCCAGCATGCGCAGGATCTCGATGCCCGTCAGCAGGCCGTCATCATAGCCGCGCCCCAGCGGCGGCCGGAAGAAATAGTGCCCGGACTTTTCGAACCCGGCCAGGGCGCCGAGCTCGTTGGTGCGGCGCTTGATGTAGGAATGGCCGGTCTTCCAGTAATCGGTGCGGGCGCCATTGGCGGCCAGAACCGGGTCCATGGCGTAAATGCCGGTGGACTTGACGTCGGCGACAAACACCGCGTCCGGATATTGCGCCGACAGATCGCGCGCCAGCATGACCCCGACCTTGTCGGCAAAAATCTCCTCGCCGGTCTCGTCAACCACGCCGCAGCGGTCTCCATCGCCGTCAAAGCCCAGCGCCAGGTCGGCCTTGCGGGCGCGCACCGTCTCGGCCATGGCGGCGAGCATGCGCATGTCTTCCGGGTTGGGGTTGTAGCGCGGGAAGGTGTAGTCGAGCGTGCAGTCCATGGGGATCACCTCGGCGCCAATGGCTTCGAGCGCCTGCACCGCAAAGGCGCCCGCCGTGCCATTGCCGCAGGCGGCAACCACGCGGATCTTGCGCTTCAGCTTCCCGCCCCTGGCGAGATCGGCGAGATAGCGCTCGCGCACGCCCGGCTCGAACACGAAGCCGCCGCCGGGCCGCTCGGCCCCCTGGCCCTCGAGCACGATCTCCTTCAGGCGCCCCATTTCATCGGGCCCGAAGGTCAGGGGCGGCTCAATGCCCATCTTGACGCCGGTCCAGCCGTTCTCGTTATGGCTGGCGGTGACCATGGCCACGCCGGGAATGCCCAGGTCGAACTGGGCAAAATAGGCGGTTGGCGACAAGGCCAGGCCAATGTCGTGCACGGTGATGCCGGCGCGCATCAGGCCAAGGCTGAGCGCCGTCTTGATGGACAGCGAATAGGCGCGGTAATCATGGCCGGTGACACAGTGCGGCGCCACGCCGCGCTCGTGCATCAGCGTGCCCAGGCCAAGACCCAGCGCCTCAATGCCCAGAAGGTTGATTTGCGGCGGGGTTTCACTGTCCGGGCGGCCAAACCACCAGCGCGCATCATATTCGCGAAACCCTGTCGGCGTAATCAGCGCCTCCTCTTCATAGGCGAGCGTGTTGGGCGAAAGGTCGGAACGGGGCTTTTGCATGGCGTTTTCCTGTTTATGGCAGGCGGGTTAAACCGCAGCGCGCCAGGCTTGGCAAGCACTGTGATGACGCGGGACAGGATTTTGTTCCGCATGGCGGCAGGCGCGCGCTTGTGTTCATGCGGCGGCGGCGCTATGGCGGGCGCAGACGAAGACAATGGAGATGCCCCATGACTGCCCTTGCCCTGCTGCGCCACGGCCAGAGCCAGTGGAATCTGGAAAACCGCTTCACCGGCTGGGTCGATGTGCCGCTGACGGACCTGGGCATCAAGGAGGCGCACAAGGCCGGGCAATTGCTGAAGGCGGCGCCGCATGATTTTGACTGTGCCTTCACCTCGGTGCAGACCCGCGCCATCCACACCCTGTGGATCGCCTTGCTGGAAATGGGCGAGGCCTGGCTGCCCACGGCCAAGGACTATCGCCTCAATGAGCGCCATTACGGCGCCCTGACCGGGCTCAACAAGGCCGAAACCGCCAAGATTCATGGCGCGGAACAGGTGCGCATATGGCGGCGCTCCTATGACGTGCCGCCGCCGCCCATGGACTGGGACAATCCGCTCAATCCGTGCAAGGACCGGCGCTATGCGCACTTGCCGCGCTCCGTGCTGCCGGTGGGCGAATCGCTCAAGATGACGCTGGAGCGGGTGCTGCCCTATTGGCGCGAACACATAGAGCCAGACCTCTTGAAGGGCCGTTCCACGATCATTTCAGCCCATGGCAATTCGCTTCGCGCCCTGGTCAAGGAGCTGTTCACGGTCTCCGATGAGGACATCGTCAAGGTCGAAATCCCCACCGGCAATCCGCTGCTGATCACCTTCAGGCCCGGCAGCCTGGATATTGAAAATGCGGTCTATCTGGACCGGGACCGGGCCTGCCCGCTGCCGGAACACTGACGGGTTCACTGTATAAATACCATTGTTAATCAATGCGTTGCGCTGTTTTTGCGCCCGCATTTGTGCTGGTTAGAGGCCTGTTAAGTTTCATGGCGCATGATAGCGCCCATGTTTGACGACGACGAGTTTGATCTGCCCGATGACCTGGCAGCCCTGGCCGACGCCGCCGGCGCCGCGCTGGCCGGCATGGGCGAGGAATTCGCCGCCGGGGCACAGGGCGACGCCGCAGCCATGGTGGAGCATTTGCGCCAGGCCGAGGCCAGCACGGATGCTGCCGGTTTTGGCGCATCTGTCACTGCGGCTTTTGAAATCGCGCACAATCTGAAAGGCCAGGGCAGCACCTTTGGCTACACGCTGGTGACGGAACTGGCGGAACATTTGTGCACGCTGACGCGGCCGGCCAATCAGCCGCAGCGCGAGGCCCTGCCGCGGATGCTGGCGTTTGGCCAGGCCATTCATGATGTTCTCGCCGGGCGCCTTGAAGGCGATGGCGGACCGCTTGGTGCGCGCATGCGCGCCGAACTCGGAATCAGCCAGCTCCCCTGTTAAATCTGGCTGACCCCGAAAAACTGAAGGCGGCGCCAGCGGCGCCGCCTTTTTTAGGAGTTGACCCCTCTTAGTGGGTTTTCTTGGCTTCGATCACCTTTGAGGACTTCCTGCCTTTCGTGCCCTTGCCGGTGCTGATGGCAATGGTGCGCGGCTTCATCGCTTCGGGAAGTTCGCGCTTCAGGTCAATGCTCAGCAGACCGTTCTGCAGCTCCGCACTTTCCACGACGACATAGTCGGCCAGCTGGAAGCGGCGCTCGAAAGAGCGTTCGGCAATGCCGCGGTGCAGGAAATGCCGTTCTTCGGTATTGTTTTCCTTGGCCCCGCTGATGATCAGCACGCCTTCGCGCACTTCAATGTTCAGGTCGGATTCGGTGAACCCGGCCACAGCCAGTTCGATACGGTAATGATCATCGTCCAGCTGTTCGATATTGTAAGGCGGATAGCCTTGCGATGTCGGCTCGATCTTGGCTGCCTCGTCAATCATTTCGGCAACCCGGTCAAAGCCCACAAGCGTGCGGTAAAGCGGGGTAAAGTCAAACGTTTGCATGTCCTTCTCTCCTTTTTCAAGCAACATGGCGGCCCGATTGAAACGGCCCGGGCCAGGACCGGTGCATCGCCGTCCCTTGCGGCGGCGGCGGTGCGGCGAACCCTGGGTTTTCCGTTGCCGGAAAGCCCGTTGGCATTCGCATTGACTATCTGGGGACGTGAAGAGGATTTTCAAGACCTCTTGCCTGGGCCATGGTGCTGCGTCTATGACTTGCCGGTGCCGGGATGTGCGGTCCCGGGCGAAGGAGAGCTTCATGCGCTTTACGGGTGTTGCGGCACTGGCCCTGGCGGCCATTCTGGCCACTGCGTGCAAACCGTCCGAACCTGCCGAGGACACCCCGCCAGCACCCCAGGCGGAACCGCCCGCGCCAGCAGGGCCCGCCGCGGGCACGCTGGAATGGGCCGCTTCGGGAGACTGGCGCCCCAGGCGCGATGTGCTGCGCAACCGTTTCCGCCATCCCGTGCAGACCTTGCGCTTTTGCGGCCTGAAACCCGGCCAGACGGTTGTTGAAGTCTGGCCCGGCGGCGGCTGGTACACACAGATTCTGGCGCCATGGCTGAAACGCAATGGCGGCACCTATATTGCGGCGCTGATGGACCCGGCCCTGTCTGACCGGGTGCGGGCCCTGAACCAGGGCTTCATGCGCACGTTCGCCGACCAGGACCTTTACGGCCCCATCCAGACCAGCATTTTGAGCGCTGATTCGCCCGGCATCGCGCCGCCCGGCAGCGCCGACCTCGTGCTCACCTTTCGCAATGTGCATTCATGGATGGCGCGCGGCATGGCGCCCAAGGCCTTTGCCGACTTTTACAAGGCGCTGAAGCCCGGCGGCATTTTGTGCGTGGTCGAGCACCGCCTGCCCGATTCGCGCCAGCAGGACCCGCTGGCCCGCTCCGGCTATGTGCAGCGCGCCTATGTCAAGGAACTGGCGCGCGCTGCCGGTTTCGAATTTGAAGCGCAAAGCGATATCAACGCCAATCCGAAAGACAGCGCCGACCATCCCTTTGGCGTCTGGACCCTGCCGCCCGTGCGCCGCAGTGCCGCGCCCGGTGCTGCGCCGGAGCCAGGCTTCGACCGCGCCCGCTATGACGCCATTGGCGAATCCAACCGCATGACCTTGCGCTTTCGCAAGCCGGGCGCACCGGCCAGGGAGAGCACCGATGGGCCTTGATCCCGC
>JALWUB010000391.1 GCA_026993275.1 Robiginitomaculum sp.
GCCAAAACCACCCCGGCCTTTGCCGCCGCCCTGCATGCGCTGACATCCCTGCCCGGCTCGCCGCTGATCGCCGCCGCCATTGCCGTGACCACGATTTGCGGCCTCACCGGCTCGGCCTCCGGCGGACAACTGATCGCCCTGCCGTTGCTGGCGCCCCATTATGTCGGCCCCGATGCGCCGCAGCCGGTGGACCCGGCGGCCCTGCACCGGGTCATCGCCATCGCCTCGGGCGGGCTCGATTCGCTGCCCCATAACGGTTATGTGGTGACCACCATCCGCGCCATTTGCGGCGAAACCCACAAGGACGCCTATGGCCCCGTCGGCGCGCTGACCGTCGTGGTGCCCGCCATTGGCCTGATCGTGGCCATTGCGCTATTCATCATCTTTTAGGATTTTCAGGCAGGAGGCCCGATGAAACGGCTGGCGGTCGCTCTTGGTGTTCTGGTCCTGCTCGCCGGGCTTGGCTTTGTGGCAGTGACGGCGACGCCGCCTGCAAGGCTGGTGGATGGCCAGGCCCTGCGCCAGCAGGCCAGCCATTATGGCGCGCGCATCATCCGTGATGACCTCGGCGTGCCGCATGTGCGCGGCCACAGCGATGCCGATGCTGCCTTCGGCCTGGCCTATGCCCATGCGCAGGATGACTGGAAGACCATCGAGACCCTGATTCTGGCCAGCCGCGGCACGCTCGCCCGCCATCAGGGCCTTGCCGCCGTCAAAAGCGATTATCTGGTGCGGCTGTTCCGCATTCGCGACCTGGTCAGGGCGCGCTATGCGCAGGACCTGGACGCCGCCACCCGGGCCATGCTGGACGGCTATGCGGCGGGCCTGAACCTCTTTGCGCTGGATCATCCCGGTCAGGTGCGCGCCGGCGTGCTGCCGGTCACGGCGCAGGACGTGGTTGCCGGATTTGTGCTGCGGGCGCCGTTCTTTTACGGGCTGCAGGACGAACTGGCGGCGCTTTACGCGCCCCAGGAGGCCAAAAGGATTTCCTTGCGCGATGCGGACCACGCGTTCGCCGCCAGCCGCGCGCCGGAGCCGCATTTTGGCTCCAATGCCTTTGCCGTGGCGCCCGGGCGCTCCATCGACGGCGCCACCCGCCTGGTGATCAATTCACACCAGCCCTATAGCGGCCCGGTGGCCTGGTATGAGGCGCAGGTGACTTCGGACGAGGGCTGGAATGCCGCTGGCGGCATTTTCCCGGGCAGCCCGGTGATCCTGCATGGCTTCAACGCCAGGCTGGGCTGGGCCCATACGGTCAACAAGCCGGACCTGGTGGACATCTATGCCCTCAAGATCAACCCGGACAATCCGGACGAATACTGGTTTGATGGCGCCTGGCGGCGTTTCAAGACCACAAGGACGCATATGCGCGTCCGCCTGTGGGGACCCTTCAGCCTGCGCGTCACGCGCCCGATTCAGTGGGCCGTGCAGGGACCGGTGCTGCGCACCCCCAGGGGCGTGTTCGCCCTGCGGTTTTCCGGCCTGTTCGAGATTCGCGCCGTCGCGCAATGGTATCGCATGAACAAGGCGCAGGACTTTGCCCAGTGGCGCGCCGCCATGGCGATGAATGCGATTCCCTCGCTCAACGTGGTCTATGGCGATGCCCGCGGCAATATCGGCTATTTCTACAACGCCCGGATGCCCCGCCGCGGCGGCGGCTTCAACTGGCGCGGCATCTTGCCCGGCGATGACCCGCGCGCCCTGTGGCAGGGCTTCGAGCCGCTCTCGCGCCTGCCCATGGTGGTCAATCCGGCCTCGGGCTTTGTCTTTAACGCCAACAACACGCCATTTCGCGCCAGCGCCCCCGCGGACAATGCCGACCCGGCGGACTATTCGCTGCGCTATGGCATAGAGCACCTCATGACCAACCGGGCGCGGCGGCTGCTGGCGCTGTTGAACACCCGGGCGCCGCTGGGCTATGAGGATGTGAAGCGCATCAAGTTTGACCTCGCCTATGCGCCCGATTCCGAAGAGGCCCGGCTGATGCGCGCCATTGCCGCGCTGGACACCGGCAATGATCCCCTGCTGGCGCGGGCGCAGAAACTGCTGGGAAGCTGGGACTTGCGCACGAATCGCGGCAACCGCGCCGCCGCGCTGGGCGTTCTGGTGTCCCTCAAGTGCATCGGCCTGAATGCCGATGGTGATCCGTGGCTGATGCCGCCGCGCGCGGCGCTGCAACGTTCGGCGCAAGACCTGATGGACCATTATGGCCGTCTCGACGTGCCCTGGGGCGAAGTCAACCGCTTCCGCCGCGGGCCTGTGGACCTGCCCATTGATGGCGGGCCGGAGGTGGTGCGCGCCGTTTACAGTGCCAGCCATGATCTGGACGCCGATGGCACGCTGACGGCAATTGCCGGGGACACCTGGATCGCCATTGTCACCTGGGATGCGCAGGGGGTGCTGCATGCGCGGACCCGCCACCAGTTCGGCAGCGCCACGCTGGACAAGACCTCGCCGCACTATGCCGACCAGGCACAGCCCTTCGTGGCCATGCGTCTGCGCGACTTTCCGTTTACGGCGCAAGACCTGGCGGCGCACACCGAGCATATCAGCCAGGTGGGCCGGCCATAGGATGGCGCGGCAATATGACAGGCAAAGCCCCCTCGCCTTGTGCGCCATTGTGTTTTAGGCTGGAAACAGATGTCTGATGTGGTTCCCGCCCGCGCCGCAGGCCCGAAAGGGCGAAGCGCGGCATTCCTGTTTTGTGATCACGCCACCAACGCCATGCCGCAGCGCTATGGCGCGCTGGGGCTTGGCAAGGAACAACTGGCCGATCATATCGCCTGGGACCCGGGCGCGGCGGCATTGACCGCGGCGCTGGGCGAGCGCCTGGGCGCGCGCACCGTCTATTGCGGGTTTTCGCGCCTGCTGATCGACCCCAATCGCGGCCTGGACCGTGAAGACCTGATTCTGGACAGCAGCGATTCGATCCCGGTGCCGGGCAATCGCGGCATCAGCTGGCAGGAGCGCGAAGCCCGCATTGCGCGCTATCACCGCCCCTATCATGATTTTCTCGACCGCGAGCTCGATGCCCATGAGGCAGCGGTCGAAGACCCGCTGATCGTCTCGATCCACAGTTTCTGCCGCGCCTTGCGCAATGCCCGCAGCCACCGGCCCTGGCAGGCGGGAATCCTGTGGAAGGATGACGAGCACAGCGCCCGCGAAGTCATCGAGGCGCTGCGCATTCGCGGCCTCGATATCGGCGACAACCAGCCCTATTCGGCCAAGGCCTACAACTACACCGTGGACCGCCATGTCGGCGCCCGCGGCCTGCGCCACCTGACCCTGGAAGTGCGCCAGGACCTGATTGCCGATGCAGAGCATGTGCGACAATGGGCGGACTTGCTTGCCCAGCCATTGCGCGCCCTAATGGGGGGCTGATGCGCACGAGAAGGAGGCCAACATGATTCCGGTGCTGACCCTGGGGGTGGAGGAGGAATACCTCATCGTCGATGCGCAAAGCGGCGATCTGGCCGCCGA
>JALWUB010000392.1 GCA_026993275.1 Robiginitomaculum sp.
GGATGAAGCCGGCCATGTTCTCGACCACGCCGAGCACCGGCACGCCCGCCTTGCGGAACATGTGCACGCCGCGGCGCACATCGGCCAGCGCCACTTCCTGCGGCGTCGCCGCAATCAGCGCGCCCGCCAGGGTCACGGTTTGCACCAGGGTCAGCTGTGCATCGCCAGTGCCCGGCGGCATGTCGACAATCAGCACATCCAGCTCGCCCCAGTCGGTATCGGCAAACATCTGTTGCAGGGCACCAATGATCATCGGCCCGCGCCAGATCACCGCCTGGCCATCGCCGATCATGAAGCCCATGGACAGGGTTTTCACCCCGTACGCCTCCAGCGGGATGATCTTTTCGGCGCGGCTGAGTTTCGGCTTCTTGCCCTGCAGGCCCAGAAGAATGGGCACGGAGGGGCCATAGATGTCGGCGTCCATCAGGCCAACGCGCTTGCCCTTCTTGGCCATGGCCACCGCCAGATTGGCGGCAATGGTGGACTTGCCGACCCCGCCCTTGCCCGAGGCCACGGCGATGACCGCGCCAACGCCGGGCAGGTCCTTTGGCTTGGGCGGCGGCGGGGCGCCATGGCCGCCGCGCATCGGCGCGCGCCTTGGCGGCTCTTGCGGCGGCGCATCCGAATGCGCGGTGAGCACGGCGGTGACCGCGTTCACGCCCTTGACCTTGCGGGCCGCCTTTTCTGCCTTTTCGCGCACCTTTTCCATTTTTTCCGCCCATTCGCGGCTGGTCTGGATGGCAAACCCGACCCGGCCGTCCTTGACGGTCAGGCCCTGAACGGCGCCGCTGCTGATGATATCCGTGCCGGCTTGCGGGTCTTTTATTTTACCCAGCGCCTTGCGCACGCTATGAATGTCGGCTGTGGCCATGCGCTTGCTCCTTGATTGCGGCGCTGCTTTGGTCACATATCGGCCACGCGCTCGCGTGATTCAAGATGAAAGGCACAGCATGCCCTGGAATGATCAGTCAAACGGCAACGGCCCCTGGGGGCAGAAACCAGGCGGCGATGGCAAGAACCCCTGGGGCAGCGGCCCCGGTGGCGGCGGCGAGCCCCCCGACGTGGACGAGATCCTGCGCACGCTGCAACAGCGCCTTGGCCGCCTGTTCGGCTTTGGCGGCGGCAGTGGCCTCGGTGGCAAGGGCAAGGGCCTTGGCGGGCTGGGCCTTGGCGTCATCGCCGTGGTCGTGCTGGGCGCCTGGTTCGCCAGTTCGGGCATCTACAAGGTCAATGCCGACGAGCAGGGCGTGGTCTTGCGCTTTGGCGCCTACAACCGCACCGAACTGCCCGGCTTTCACCTGAAGCTGCCAACGCCGCTGGAAACCGTGCTCAAGCCCAAGGTGGCGCGGGTGCACCAGGAAAACATCGGCTTCCGCGCCAGCGGCAATGGCCGCGCCGCCGCGGACATTCCCCATGAAAGCCTGATGCTCACCGGCGACGAGAATATTGTCGATATCGACTTTTCGGTGATCTGGCAGATCAAGAATGCCCGCGATTTCCTGTTCAACCTCGATGACCCGGTGGGGGCGGTCAAGGCCGTGTCCGAAAGCGCCATGCGCGAGGTCGTCGGCAAGAACAAGCTGCAGCCGATCATCACCCGCGGCCGCGAAATCGTCGAGCAGGACGCCCGCGACCTGATCCAGAAATCGCTGGACGAATATGGTGCCGGGGTAATCATCACCCAGGTGCAATTGCAAAAGGCCGACCCGCCGGCGCGGGTCATCGAGGCGTTCCGCGATGTCGTCAATGCCGGCCAGGACGCCCAGACCAAGATCAACCAGGCTACGGCCTATGCCAATGACGTCATCCCCAAGGCGCGCGGCGATGCCGCCAAGCTGATCCAGGAGGCCATGGGCTATCGCGATTCGCTGATTGCCGAGGCCGCAGGCGAGGCAGCGCGCTTCAACCTGATCCATCGCGAATACAAGAAGGCGCCGCAGGTGACCCGCCAGCGCATGTATCTGGAAACCATGGAGCGGGTTTTGCAAAACACCGACAAGATCATTCTTGGCAAGGATGCCGGCAAGCAGGTGGTGCCGTATCTGCCGCTGAACCGGAACAGGACGTCAGCCGAGGGAGGCCGGTGATGGGACGCATTGCAAGCATACTGGTGGTCATCACCCTCATTCTTGGCGCCATCTTTGTCAGCACCATGCTGTACACCGTGGACCAGCGCGAACAGGCGCTGGTGCTGCGCTTTGGCGAGCCGGTGGGCGCGGTCAATGCCTGGGGCACGCCCGAGGATCCGGGCCTGCACATCAAGAAGTTCCCGTGGGACAATGTGGTCAAGTTCGACCGGCGCAATCTCATGCTCGACATTCCGCCGCAGGAGGTTCTGGCCTCGGACCAGGAGCGGCTGATCGTGGATGCCTTTGCGCGCTTCCGGATTTCCGACCCGCTGCAATTCTACAAGGCGGTGACCGACCAGCGCATCGCCAAGACCCGCCTGGCGCCATTCATGGAAGCCAGCCTGCGCCGGGTCCTGGGCAGCGTCAAATCCAACGACATCGTGTCCGGGCACCGGGCCGAGCTGATGGTCGCCATCCGCGATGCGGTCAATGCCCAGGCCAATGAATCCAAGCTCGGCGTGGAGATCATCGATGTCAAGATCCGCCGTGCCGACCTGCCCCAGCAGAACGCCGAAAAGGTCTATGCGCGCATGCAGTCGGAACGCCAGCAGGCGGCGGCGAAAATCCGCGCCGAGGGCGAGGAGAAGGCCCGCACCGTGCGCGCCGAGGCCGACCGCACCGTGCGCGTCACCCTGGCCAAGGCCAGGGAGCAATCCTCCAGGATCAAGGGCGAGGGTGATGCCAAGCGCAATGACATCTATGCCGCCGCCTATGGCAAGGACCCTGAGTTTTTTGCCTTCTACCGTTCCATGGAGGCCTATGAAAAGGCGCTCAAGGCCGGCAAGACCTCCATGGTGCTGTCCCCCGACAGCGATTTTTTCAGCTATTTCGGCTCGCAAAAGAAGAAGTAGGCGGCCGATGACGGTGCTGCGCATCAAAGAGCTGGCCCTGGCGCTGCTGGCCCTCATGCTGGCGGGCGCGCCAGGTGCGCTGCGCGCCGCCCCGGATGGCTTTGCCGAGCTTGCCCGGCGGCTGTCGCCGGCCGTGGTCAACATTTCCACCAGCCAGAAGGTGGAGGGCGATCTGCCGCTGTTTCCCAAGGGCTCGCCGCTGGAGCGCTTCAACGACACCTTCGGAAACGGCAGGCCACGCACGGAAAACTCGCTTGGCTCCGGCTTTGTCATCGACGCCAAGGGGATCATCGTCACCAACGATCACGTCATCAAGGATGCCGACAAGATCAGCGTGACCTTCCCCGATGGCACCACCCTGGACGCGGAAGTGGCCGGGCACGATGCCGCGACCGACCTGGCGGTGCTGCGGGTGCACCCGCAGGCGCCTTTGCCCTTCGTCAAGCTCGGGGATTCGGACACCGCCCGGCCCGGCGACTGGGTGCTGGCCATCGGCAACCCCTTCGGCCTTGGCGGCTCGCTCTCGGCCGGCATAGTCTCGGCCCGCAATCGCGATATCCAGGCCGGGCGCTATGATGATTTCATCCAGACCGACGCAGCCATCAACAAGGGCAATTCCGGCGGCCCGCTGTTCAACATGGATGGCGAGGTCATCGGCGTGAACTCGGCGATTCTGTCGCCTTCCGGCGGTTCTGTCGGCATCGGCTTTGCCATCCCCTCCAATCTGGTCAGCCATGTGGTGCCGCAATTGCTGCGCGATGGCCATGTCAGCCGCGGCTGGCTCGGCGTGCGGGTGCAGTCTGTCAGTGCCGAGGTTGCCAGGACCTTTGGCCTTGACAAGCCGCAAGGCGCCATTGTGCTCAGCGTTGCCGATGGCGGTCCGGCCCAGGCCGCCGGGATCGAAACCGGCGACCTGATCACCGCCTTTGACGGCCAGCCGATCGTCAATTCGCGCACCCTGACCCGGCTTGTCGCCGACAGCCCCGTCGGCAAGACGGTGCGCGTGCGCTATATCCGCGGCAAGCAGGCGCACGACACCCGCGTCACCATTGCCCGCCTGGCGGAGGAGGACGCAGACGCGCCCGCGGCCCGGCCGAAATCCGCCGCCAGCGCCAGGGGCGCCAGAATGCTGGGCATGCATCTGGCGCCGCTGAGCGACGCCCTGCGGCGGCGCTACAATCTGGCTTCGGATGTGTCCGGCCTGGTGGTGACGGCTGTCGAGCCGGGCACGGACGCGGCCGCGAAAATCCGCGTCGGCGATGTCATTGCCGAAATCGGCTGGCAGAAGGTTTCCAGCATCGAGGAGGCCCGGGCCCGGCTGGCCAGCCTGCAGACAAAGCCGGACGTGCCGGTGGCACTGCTGGTCAACCGTCACGGGCAATTGCTGCCCCGGGCGCTGCGGCCGTAAACCCGCTAGCCTTGTGCACAGCAGCCAGCGCCAGGCTGCAATCTGCGCCTTTTCCGGTTCCATGAAAAATCAGTTTGCGTTTTCCCCCGGGATAGCGGTGGATTTGGAGCCTCACAAAGGGCTTTCAGGGGGTGTGGGGTGCGCGCACAGCGGCATCCCTTGCACCGCTGACGGGGCGCAAAGCCTTGTGGCGCCTTGATTAACAATCTCATTTGCGTGTGCTGAGCCGTCTTTGATGACCCCGCACATCCTGATTATGCGCCCTGGTGCCTTTGCGGGGATAGCCTGACTTTATCCCCGCAATTCATGGCTTGCCATGGCCCGAAATGGCTTGAAGTGGCTTTATTTATGGTTGGTTCTGGTTTGAGCGTGGCCGAAGCTGGCCCGCAACTGGCCTGCCCCATGGCCCGACTGTTTGCAAAAACAGGACATGCAGACCATGAGCAAGCCATGCGCCGCTACCCTCATCCCCGGATCAAGTCCGGGGCAGGCTCCAACCGTCTCCCCATGGGAGAAGGAGTCCGGCCTGTGTTTTCTGGCGTCCGTCCTCTGACCAATGCCTGAACCGCCTCACCCCATGGTCGGGATGACAAAAGCCTGATCGCCAACATCGCCTTCCGGCCAGCGCTGGGTGACGGTCTTGATCTTGGTCCAGAAGCGGACGCCTTCGGGGCCGTGCTGGTTGGTGTCGGCGAAGGCGGAGCGTTTCCAGCCGCCGAAGGTGTGATAGCTGACGGGGACCGGGATCGGCACATTGATGCCGACCATGCCGACCTGCACCGAGGCGGCAAAATCGCGTGCGGCGCGGCCCGAGCGGGTGAAGATGGCGACGCCATTGCCATACTGGTGCTCCGAGGGCAGGCGCGCGGCTTCTTCGAGGGTATCGGCGCGCACCACTTGCAGCACCGGGCCAAAGATTTCTTCGCGGTAGGAGCGCATGTCGGCGGTGACGTTATCGAACAGCGTCGGGCCGATGAAAAAGCCGTTCTCATGGCCCTGCAGGGTCAGGCCGCGGCCGTCGATAAGCAATTCGCCGCCCTCGTCGGCGCACATCTGGATATAGTTTTCGACGCGCGCCTTGTGCGCCGCCGTGACCACCGGGCCATAATGGGCGTCCTTGTCGGTGGAAATGCCGACCTTGAGCTTGCGGATTTCCGGAACGATGCGGGCAATGAATTCATCGGCGGTCTTTTCGCCCACCGGCACGGCCACGGGCAGGGCCATGCAGCGCTCGCCAGCCGAGCCAAAGGCGGCGCCCAGAAAGTCGCGCACCACCTGGTCCATGTCGGCGTCGGGCAGGATGATGCCATGGTTCTTGGCCCCGGCCATGGCCTGCACGCGCTTGCCATAATGGGTGCCGGTTTCATAAACATAATGGGCGATGTCGGAAGAACCGACAAAGCTGACGGCCTTCACGTCCTCATGGGCGAGGATGGCGTCCACCGCCTCCTTGTCGCCATTGATGACATTGAGCACGCCCGCCGGGGCACCGGCTTCCATGAACAGTTCGGCCAGGCGCAGGGGCACCGAGGGGTCCTTTTCGGACGGTTTCAGGATGAAGGTATTGCCGCAGGCGATGGCGACGCCAAACATCCACATGGGGATCATCGCCGGGAAGTTGAACGGGGTGATGCCGGCGACCACGCCGAGGGGCTGGCGCATGGAATAGACATCGATGCCCGGTCCCGCGCCTTCGGTGTATTCGCCCTTTTGCAAATGCGGAATGCCGCAGGCGAACTCGATCACCTCCATGCCGCGCTGCACGTCGCCGCGGCTGTCGGCGACCACCTTGCCATGCTCCAGCGAGAGAAGCTCGGCGAGCTCGTCCATATGCTGTTCCAGCAGATCCTTGAAGCGGAACATGACGCGGGCGCGGCGCTGCGGGTTGAGCGCTGCCCAGGCCGGAAAGGCGGCCTTGGCCGCGGCCACGGCCTTGTCCACCTCGGCCGCATTGGCCAGCGGCGTCTGCGCCTGCACGGCGCCGGTATTGGGGTTGAACACGTCCGAGGTGCGCCCGGATGTTCCGGCCACCTGTTCGCCATTGATGAAATGCGTGATGGTTCGGGTCATGATGAGATTTCCTTGCGCTATGGCCTCTTGCTGCGGGGCCGTTTGTGCTGATCGCGTGATACGCCTGCGCCGTTCAAACGTCCAGAGGCGCAAATGTCACAGGCCGCGCGGGTCGAAAAGCGCGGCCAGGGCCGGACCGGTGTCGCGGATGTCGAAGGCTGCGGCCCAGCCGGTCTTGAAGCCGCCGCCCAGCGCCCGCACGGCCTTGCCGTCATGGTCAATGCCGTCCTCGACAAGCCGCTGCGCCAGGTGCGCCATGCCCGGATTGTGGCCGATGAGCGCCACGGTCCTGTCTGCCTTGCCGCAGGTGCCGAGCGCATCCAGAAGCGCGGCGGGCGTGCCCAGATAGAGAGACTTGTCAAACACCGCCCTGGCGCCGGGGGCGCTCTGGGCGATGCCGTCCCAGGTCTGGCGGGCGCGCAGCGCCGTGGAGACAATGGCATGATCAGGCAGCCACCCGGCCTGCGCCAGCATCTGCCCCAGGGTGTGCGCCATGGCCTGGCCCCTGGCAGTAAGCGGCCGCGCATGGTCGCCGGGCGTGCTGCCAAAGGCGGCCGTCTTGGTATGGCGGATGAGGAGCAGGCGCTGCATGAGCCGTCCTTGCGTCAGAATGGCCGGATGAGATTGCCGACAAAATCATTCAGCCAGGGCTGGCGTTTGCGCAGCCGCCGCTCTGCCGCCAGAATGGCGCGCAGATCCTCCATAGAGCGCTCCACGTCCTCATTGACGATGACATAATGGTATTCGCCCCAATGGCTGATCTCGTCGCGGGCGCGGGCCATGCGCTCGGCAATCACTTCGTCATTGTCCTGGCCGCGTTTGCGCAGCCGCGCCTCAAGCTCTTCCAGCGAGGGCGGCAGGATGAACACCTTGACCAGATCGTTGGCGGCGCGCTGCTTGAGCTGTTGCGCGCCTTGCCAGTCAATGTCGAACAGCACGTCGCGGCCTTGCGCCAGCGCCTTTTCCACCGGTTCGCGCGGGGTGCCGTAATAGGCGTCGAACACCTGCGCCCATTCGAGAAACTCGTCATTCCTGACCATTTCGCGAAAGCGCGCCTCATCGACAAAGTGATAGTCCCGGCCATCCTTTTCGCCCGGGCGCGGCGGCCGCGTGGTCGCGGAAACGGACAGCTCCATGTCCTTGTATTCATCCAGCAGGCGGCGGCTGAGCGTGGTCTTGCCCGCGCCTGACGGGCTGGAGAGAATCAGCATCAGGCCGCGGCGGTCGCGCGAATCATTCGACATTGGCAGCCTGCTCCCGCATCTGGTCTATGCCGGTTTTCAGCGCCAGGCCCAGTTCCGTCAAGTCCAAAGTGGATGATTTGGCGCACAGGGTGTTGGCCTCGCGGTTGAACTCCTGGATCAGAAACTCCAGCTTGCGCCCCACCGGCTCCCTTGCTGCCAGCAGCGTGCGGGCGGCGGCAATATGGGCGTCCAGCCGGTCCAGTTCCTCGCGCACATCGGCCTTGAGCGCCAGCAGCGCCGCTTCCTGGGCCAGTCTTTGCGGGTCCATGTCCGGCTGCTCGCGCAAATCCGCCAGCTGGGCCTTCAGGCGTTGCAAGATCGCTTCCGGCTGGGCCGCGGCGCACTGGCGCGCCTTTGCTGTCAGCGCGGCAATGCCATCGAGCGCTGCGGCCAGCACCGCGCCAATGGCCGCGCCCTCGCTGCGCCGGGCGGCGTCCAGCGCGTCAAACAGCGGCGCAATGCCGTGCGCCATGGCATCGGCAATCGCCTGCATCTGTTCTGCATCGGCGCCCATGCGCGGCACATCCAGAACCCCGCGCACGCCCAACAGCCCGTCAATGCGCGCCGGCTGTGCCAGGCCGTCCTGCACCAGGGGCTGCAGGGCCTCAAGCAAATTGCGGGCAATGTCCTCATGCACCACCAGCGCTTCGCCGGCTTCGCCGCGGGCATATTGCAAGGACACCTGCACATTGCCGCGGGACAGAACCGCCTTGGCCGCGCTGCGCACTTTGGGCTCCAGCGCCTCGAAGCCATTGGGCAGGCGCACGCGCACATCAAGGCCGCGGCCATTGACGCTGCGCGCCTCCCAGGCCCAGGTCCAGCCTTCGGCCGCGCCTTCGATGCGGGCAAATCCGGTCATGCTGGCCAGGGTCATCGGCGTTTCCTCCTGCGCTGGCGCTCCAGCTTGCGCCAGCGTTCGACATTGCGCAGGTGCTGGTGGTAATTGCTGGCAAAGACATGGCCGCCGCGGCCATTGGCGACAAAATACAGCGCATCGGTTTGCGCCGGATGCAGCACGGCCAGGATGGCATCCCGCCCCGGATTGCAGATCGGCGTCGGCGGCAGGCCGTCAATCTGATAGGTGTTCCAGGCGGTCTTGCGGTCGATCTCCGAACGCCGCAGGCCGCGCCCCAGCGGCGCGCCACCGGTCAGTCCATAGAGAATGGTCGGGTCGCTTTCCAGGCGCATGCCCTTGCGCAGCCGGTTCAGAAACACCGCCGCCACCATCGGCCGCTCGGCGGCAATGCCGGTTTCCTTCTCGACGATGGAGGCGAGGATCAGGGCTTCCCGGGCGCTCTTCAGCGGCAGGTCCGGCTGGCGCCGGGGCCATTCGCGCGCCAGCAGCCGGTCCATGGCCGCCTGCATGCGCGCCAGCACGGCCTGGCGGCTGGTGCCGCGGGTGACCATGTAGGTTTCCGGCAGCAGCGACCCCTCGGGCGGGATCTGGCTGATCTCTCCGGCAAGAAGGGGGCTGGCCCGCAAGGCCCGCACGATGTCCTTGCTGCTCAGGCCTTCGGCAAGGGTCAGCGGGTGCTGAAGGGTCTTGCCGCTGACCAATTGGTCGAAAATGGCAGTGATGCTGGCATGGGCGGGAATGCGGTATTCCCCGGCTTTCAGTGTCAGCGCCGGCCCGGCGAGGCGCGCCTTGATCTCGAACAGGGGGGCGTGGCGGATCAGCCCTTCGGCCTTCAGCCGCCGGCCGACAAGACGGGCATTGGCGCCGGGAAGAACACTGAAGACCTTTGCCTTGTCCGCCGGTCCGGGTTTGGCCAGTTCCGACCTCAGCACAAACCAGCCGGTTGCGGCTGCGGCAGCAATTCCAGCAAAGAGCAGGGCCAGTATCAGCCACAGCTGGATCCGCATCCGTTTTTGCCCGGCTTCCGGCGGAGCGGCTTCGCTGTCCGCGTCCGGCGCCGTGTCTTTCGGGGTGTCCGTGTTCACGGATATGCGGTCAGCACCAGCGTGGCATTGGTGCCGCCAAAGCCAAAGGAGTTGCACAGGGCCGCCCGCACGGGCCGCCTGACCGCCTTGTGCGGCGCCAGGTTGATCGGCGTCTCGACCGACGGATTGTCCAGATTGAGTGTTGGCGGGCACACCCCGTCGCGTATCGCCAGGGCGCAATAGGCCGCCTCCACCGCCCCGGCGGCGCCGAGCAGATGGCCAATGGCGGATTTGGTCGAGGACATCACCAGATCCTTCGCGGCATTGCCAAACATGCGCTCGACCGCGTGCAGTTCGATCTCGTCGCCCTTGGGTGTCGAGGTGCCATGGGCGTTGACATAGTCGATGTCCCGCGGCGCCAGCCCGGCATGCTCCAGCGCCATTTTCATCGAGCGGTAGCCGCCATTGCCGTCCGGCGCGGGCGCGGTGATGTGATAGGCGTCGCCAGAGAGGCCATAGCCCTTGATCTCGGCGATGATAGTGGCGCCGCGGGCTTTTGCGTGCTCGAGCTCCTCAAGCACCATGATGCCCGCGCCCTCGCCCATGACAAAGCCGTCCCGGTCCTTGTCCCAGGGCCGCGAGGCGCGTTCCGGCTGGTCGTTGTATCGGGTGGAGAGCGCCCGCGCGGCGGCAAAACAGCCGACCCCGAGGCGGCAGATGGCCGCTTCCGCACCGCCGGCAATCATCACGTCCGCATCATTGCGGCGGATGATGGCGGCGGCATCGCCAATGGCATTGGCGCCGGTGGAACAGGCGGTGACGACAGACTGGTTCGGCCCCTTGTAGCCATGGCGCATGGATACCTGGCCCGAGGCCAGGTTGATCAGCATGGAGGGCACCACAAACGGGCTGAGACGGCGCGCGCCGCGCTCGTGAATGGTCAGCGAGGCCTCATAGGTAGTTTGCAGGCCGCCAATGCCGGAGCCGATCATCACCCCGGTGCGCTCGCGCGCGTGCTCGTCCGCGGGCGCCCAGCCGGACTGGGCAATGGCTTCATCGGCCGCGGCAATGGCATAGAGGATGAAATCATCAACGCGCTTGCGCTCGCGCGCACTCATCACCGCATCGGGGTCAAACACCCCCGCTGCGCCCGCCTGGCCGCCGCCGCGGCCATCCACGCGCGGCACAAAGCCGGCGATCTTGCAGGCGAGGTCGCTGGTGTCGAAAATCTCGATCGGGCCAATGCCCGACTTGCCGGCAAGCAGCGCCTGCCAGCCTAGCTCCACACCCGCCCCCAAGGGAGTCAGCAGGCCCAGCCCGGTAATGACAATGCGGCGCTCCGTCATCGGCTAAGCGCCTGTCCTCAGCCCGTTTTTTCGGCGATGAACTTGACCGCGTCGCCAACCTTCAGGATGTGCTCGGCGGCATCGTCGGGAATCTCGATGTCGAATTCTTCCTCGAACGCCATCACCAGCTCGACATTGTCGAGGGAGTCGGCGCCCAGATCGTCGATGAAGCTTGCGTCCTCGGTGACCTTGCTTTCGTCCACATCCAGGTGCTCGACGACGATCTTCTTAACGCGATTCAAAATGTCAGACATAGTGCTTGCCTTCTTCTGTTTTCCCCCGCGCCGCACCGGCGCCGGTGTTGGTTTTCCGCATGTCCAGCGGCTGCGCGACGCCTAACATACTTTTTCCGCCTGCGCCAAGCGCCTGCGTGTGAAAAGCCCCTGCACGGCAGCGCGCAAGGGGGTCAGAACATCGCCATGCCGCCATTGACGTGCAGGGTCTGGCCGGTGACATAACCGGCCTCGTCCGAGGCCAGATAGACCGCCGCGGCGGCGATATCGCGGCCGGTGCCCAGCTTCCCGGCCGGAATGGTCGCCAGAATGGCCGCGCGCTGCTTGTCGTTGAGGGCGTCGGTCATGGGCGATTCGATAAAGCCCGGGGCGATGCAATTGGCGGTGATGCCGCGTTTTGCGGTTTCGGCGGCCAGCGCCTTGGTGAAGCCGATCATGCCGGCCTTGGCGGCGGCATAATTGGCCTGGCCCGGATTGCCGGTCACGCCGACAATGGAGGTGATGCCGATAATGCGGCCCTGGCGCGCCTTCATCATTGGCCGCAATGCGGCGCGGGCAAGGCGGAAATAGGCTTCGAGATTGATCTGCAAGACCGTCTGCCAGTCTTCGTCCTTCATGCGCAGCAGAAGGCCGTCGCGGGTAATCCCGGCATTGGAGACCAGAATATCCAGCCCGCCCAGCGCCTCGAGCGCGCGCCCGGGCAGGCCATCGACGCTGGCGGCATCGCCCAGATTTGCAGGCACGACCGCGGTGCGTTCGCCCAGTTCCGCCGCCAGTTCTTCCAGGCGCGCTGTGCGCGTGCCCGACAGCGCCACGCTGGCGCCGGCCTCGTGCAGGGCGCGGGCTATGGCGCCGCCAATGCCGCCGGTCGCGCCCGTCACCAGCGCGCATTTGCCACTCAAGTCAAACATGAAGATCCTCTGTTCTGAATGGTTCAGGCAAAAACTCTAGCCGATCATGCCCGCGCCCTGATCGCCCAGGGATTCGGCGAAGGCGGCAATGGACTCGGCGCTGTTCAGGGCCATGCCCTGGGCCTTGCCGGTGATGCGCTTGACCAGCAGGGTCAGCACCTTGCCCTCGCCCGGTTCGGCAAAGCGGTCAACCCCGTGCGCCGCCAGCCAGGCAATGCTTTCGCGCCAGCGCACCCGCCCGGTGATCTGTTCGACCAGCTGGCGGCGGATGGTCTGCGGATTGATGGTCGGCGCGGCGGCAACATTGGTGACCACCGGCACAACGGGCGTGCGAATGGCCACATCGGCCAGCGCGTCCTCCATCTCCTGCGCGGCAGGCTCCATCATCGAGCAATGAAACGGGGCCGATACCGGCAGGATCACCGCCTTCTTGACGCCGTGGTCCTTCGCCGCTGCCGCGGCGGCTTCGACGGCGGCGCGGGCGCCGGAAATCACCACCTGGCCCGGCGCATTGTCATTGGCGATCTCGCAAATGCCGTGGGCGGCGCCCAGCACGCACAATTGCGTGGCCTGTTCCTCGCTGGCGCCCAAAAGGGCCGCCATGGCGCCCATGCCCACCGGCACGGCGCGCTGCATGGCCTGGCCGCGCCGCCGCAACAGCCGCGCCGCATCGGCCAGGCTCAAGGCCCCGGATGCGGCCAGCGCCGTATATTCGCCCAGCGAATGCCCGGCGACATGGGAGGCGGACGTGACATCGATGCCATATTCCTGCGCCAGCACCGCCATCACCGCCATGGATGTTGCCAGCAGCGCCGGCTGGGCGTTTTCCGTCAGGGTCAGGGTGTCCGCCGGGCCTTCCCAGATCAGTCTCGAGAGCTTTTCGCCCAGCGCGTCATCGACTTCGTCAAAGACGGCCCGCGCCGCCGCAAAGTCCTGCGCCAGGGCCTGCCCCATGCCCACAGCCTGGCTGCCCTGGCCAGGAAAGGTGAATGCAATTGCCATGAAATGCCCCTGCTTGCCGGTGTCAGCAGCGACGAGTATAGCAAATCCTCAAGTCTGTGAATACACTGCGCCATCCCAGCCTCAGTCCAGAGACTGAGACTTAAGGCCGTTTTTCCTTGACTTCCGTCACCGCCTCGATGTCCCGGTTCTTGGCCTTCTTGCAGGCGTAGAGTGCGGCATCGGCGCGCTTGATCAGTTCCTCGGCGCTGTGCTCTTCGCCAAAGGGCTGCACGCCGACACTGGCGCCAATGCGCATGG
>JALWUB010000393.1 GCA_026993275.1 Robiginitomaculum sp.
TGACCCTGTTCGCCGCCAATGCCTTTCACCTGGACGTGTCCATGATGGATTATGTGCTGATCGCCATCACCGCGACGCTGGCCTCCATCGGCACTGCCAGCATTCCCTCGGCGTCGCTCTTCATGCTTGCCATCGTGCTGCCGGTGATCGGTGTCTCGCCCGAGCAGATCGCCCTCATTGTCGGCTTCATCCTGCCCTTCGACCGGCCGCTGGACATGATGCGCACCATGACCAATGTCACCGGCGATGCCGCCGTCGCCACCGCCGTCGCCAAATGGGAAGGCGAACTGGATGAAGAGGTCTATCGCGCCGTGGCGAAGGTTTAGAGAGCACTTCCCGAAAAAGCCTGTCCCGGACCCCGATCCGGGATGGGCACCGGTTTTCGGACAAGACGTGCGGCAAAACAACAGGGTAGAGTGCAGTTTTGAGTCTATCAAAACATGAAGCGCTCTAACACTGCCGCGGTGCAAACAGGCCGGAACGCGGGAAGCCGCGCGGCGCCATGCGCCCGGCCTGGGCGCGCTTGCCGAGCCACTGGCGCCAGTCCTTGCAGGCGATGGTGCGCCCGCCCGGATCGGTCCAGCTTAATCCCTCTTCGGCGGCAAAGGTTGTGGCATCGGCAAGGCCGCCATCCCGGTAGCTTTGCAATTTGACGCCCTTGCCGCGGCTCATCTCGTTGATTTCGTCAAGCGGATAGCACAGCATCTTGCGGTTTTCGCCGATCACCGCCGCATGGTCGCCACGCACCGGGGTGCAGACGCAGGCTTCGGCGGCGGCGCTGACATTGAGCACCTGCTTGCCGCCCTTCTTGAGCGCGCTCATGGCGTCCTGGGGCACGATGAAGCCGTGGCCGGTGGTCGCCGCGACCAGCATTCTGGCGCCCGGTTCATGGACAAAGAGCGCAATCGGCGTGTGGCTTTCATCCAGGTCGATCAGCAGGCGGATGGGATCGCCCGCGCCGCGGCCGCCCGGCAGCTTGTCGCAGGGCAGGGTATAGGCCTTGCCATTGCTGGCAAACAGGATGAGCCTGTCGGTGCTTTGCACCGGCACGACGAAGGCGGCGGCATCGCCTTCCTTGAAGCGCAGATCGGCGGCATCAATGCCATGGCCCTTGAGGGCGCGCACCCAGCCCTTTTGCGACAGCACCACGGTCAGCGGCTCCTTGACCACCATGGCTTCGAGCACGGCGCTGCGATCCTGTGGTGCGGCCTCGGCAAAGCCGGTGCGGCGCGCACCGCCCGGGGTCCTGGGCCCCAAGAGCGCCTTGGCTTCGGCAATCTGCGCGGCGATGGCGCGCCATTGCGCCTGCTCGTCGGCCATCATTGCCTGCAATTCGTCCTGTTCGGCGCGCAGGCGTTCCTCTTCGCTGCGCAGCTCCATTTCCTCGAGCTTGCGCAAGGCGCGCAGGCGCATGTTGAGGATGGCTTCGGCCTGGTTGTCTGTAAGCCGGAAGGCCTTGATCAGTTCCGCCTTGGGGTGGTCCTCATAGCGGATGATGCGGATGACCTCGTCAAGATTGAGATAGGCGGTCATATAGCCCGCCAGCACCTCCAGGCGGCTGGCAATCTTGTCCAGCCGCGCCCGGGTGCGCCGCTGCAGCACCACGCGGCGGTGATCGAGCCAGGCCTGCAGCGCCTGGCGCAGATTCATCACCCCCGGCACGCCTTCGGCATTGAGCACATTGAGATTGAGCGGCACGCGCGTTTCCAGATCGCTCAGGGCAAAGAGCGATTCCATGAACACGTCCGGGTCCACGGTGCGGCTGCGCGGCTCCAGCACCAGGCGGATGTCCCCGGCCGATTCGTCGCGCACGTCGCCCAGAAGCGGCAGTTTCCTGGTTTCGATCAGCGCCGCCAGGCGCTCGATCAGGCGCGCCTTTTGCACCTGGTAGGGAATTTCCGTGACCACGATCTGCCATTGCCCGCGCGGCAGATCCTCCTTTTCCCAGCGCGCCCGCAAGCGAAAGCCGCCACGGCCCGTGGCATAGCTCTGCGCACGCGAGTCTTCGGGCTCGACAATGACCCCGCCGGTGGGAAAGTCAGGCCCCGGCACATATTTCATCAGGGTCTGGATGCTCGCCCCGGGATGCTTGACCAGATGCGCCGCGGCATCCAGCAATTCACCGGCATTGTGCGGCGGGATCGCGGTGGCCATGCCCACGGCAATGCCATTGGCGCCATTGGCCAGAAGGTTCGGAAAACCGGCCGGCAGCACCACCGGCTCGTCATCCTCGCCCGAATAGGTGGCGCGAAAATCAACCGTATCCTCGCCAATGCCCTCCAGCAGCAGCCGCGCCGCCACCGTCAGGCGCGATTCGGTATAGCGCATGGCCGCGGCCGAATCGCCATCGACATTGCCAAAATTGCCCTGGCCATCGACCAGCGGGTAACGCTGCGCAAAATCCTGCGCCAGCCGCACCAGCGCATCATAGACCGCCTGGTCGCCATGGGGGTGAAAGCGGCCAATGACATCGCCGACCACGCGGGCGCATTTCTTGAATCCCGATTGCGGGTCAAGCTTGAGCTCCAGCATGGCGTAAAGAATGCGCCGGTGCACCGGCTTCAGGCCGTCGCGCACATCGGGCAGGGCGCGCTGGGTGATGGTGGAAAGCGAATAGGCCAGATAGCGGCGGCTGAGCGCATCGTCTATGAATTCATCAACAATCAGTCCATGGGCGGCTTGCACGGCAAGACCTCCTTCGAATCAATCCTGTTGATGGTTATGCCCCTGCCGTGCCCTTTGGGTAAAGACTGGGGGGCAGGCCTCTGAGGGCTGACCCTAAAGCTCCCAGACGTCAGACTGGACCTTGTCGGGCGGTACCGGCGCCTGGCGCGGCACCTTTCTTTCCGTGTGTTCCTGCCGCTGCGCGGCCTGTTTGCCGGCAGCTTTCGCTTTTGCCTTTTTCTTGGGCGGCATATAGACGAGGCGGCCATTGCGGCGCACCATCTGGCGGTCATCATTGAGCACAAAGGCCATCTTTTTCAGCAATTCGCTGGGCACCACAGGCTTGACCAGAAATTGCGTCGCGCCCTTTTTCATGGATTCCAGCAAGATGTCGCGCGAGCCATAGCCGGTGACCATGATCACCGGCGTGCTGGCAATCCGGTCATCCGGATGACAGCGGATGCGGTCCAGAAACACGCCGCCATTGGCCGCGGCCATTTGCCAGTCGCACAGCACCAGGGCCGGGCGCTTGTTCTGGATCGCCACGCAGGCCTCATCGACATTTTCATAAGGGCGGACCGAATAACATCCCAGATCGCGCAGCAGCGCCGCCATGAGTTGGCGCATGCGTGCCGAATCGTCGATCACCACGACGTCCATGCGTTTGATGGCCTGACTTGATATCACCACTTTCCCCGGGATTTGCTGGTCCCTCCTGGTTAGGCCAGAAAAATTAAAAAAAAGCATACATGGCGGCGCTGCTGCGCGATCTGGGATGTTATTCGGTCCGCC
>JALWUB010000394.1:0-1001 GCA_026993275.1 Robiginitomaculum sp.
CGGTAATCAGCACGTCCTCGCCGACCAGATCGAAGGTCAGGGTGGCGTGCGTGGCATTGCCCAGCGGGTCCAGAATGGCGGCGACATCATCGCTGACATGTTCGGGCAGCGGCACCACATTGAAGGCGGGAATGGCGAGATATTCGGCAAAGGCGCCGGGGCGGTTGACGCCAACGCCCTTGGTGTCTGGCGACAAATGCCATTTGCCCTCGCGGGCGGCGCGGCTGCGGTCGCCGACAATATGGCCCTCGCCGGAGACCCGCAGGCCCGGCTTCAGGCGCGCCACATTGGAGCCGATCTCGACAATCTCGCCCATGAATTCATGGCCGGTAATCAGCGGCACCGGCACATTGGCCTGTGACCACTCATCCCAGTTGTAGATGTGGATATCAGTGCCGCAAATGGCGGTCTTCCTGATCTTGATGAGCACATCATCAACGCCCATGGACGGCATCGGCATGTCCTGCATCCAGATGCCGGGTTCCGGCTTTGCCTTGACCAGCGCCTTCATGCGATCACGCCCAGTCTTTTGCCCACCCGGGTGAAGGCGTCCACGGCAAAGTCAATCTGCTCAGGGGTGTGCGCCGCCGACATTTGCGTGCGGATGCGCGCCTGCCCGCGTGGCACCACCGGATAGGAAAACCCGGTGACATAAACCCCTTCGTCCAGCATTTGCGCCGCCATGTCCTGCGCCAGGCGCGCATCGCCCAGCATCACCGGGATGATCGGGTGCTCGCCGGGCACAAGGGTGAAGCCCGCCTTTTCCATGCCGGCGCGAAAACGCCTGGCATTGTCAAACAGCCGCGCCCGCAGGGCATCGCCCTCTTGCACCAGTTCCAGCGCTTTCAGACCCGCCGCGCACAGCATCGGCGGCAGGGCATTGGAGAACAGATAGGGCCGCGAGCGCTGGCGCAGCATGTCGATGACCGCTTTGCGGGCGCTCACATAGCCCCCCGCCGCGCCGCCCAGCGCCTTGCCCAGCGTGCCGGTGAGAATATCGA
>JALWUB010000394.1:1011-3446 GCA_026993275.1 Robiginitomaculum sp.
CCGCAATGCTCGGGCGTGCCGCGCCCGCCTTGGCCCATGAAGCCCGCCGCATGGCTGTCATCAACCATGGTGATGGCGCCATACTGGTCTGCCAGATCGCAAATGCCCGGCAGATTGGCGATGATGCCATCCATGGAAAACACCCCGTCGGTGGCGATGATGACATGGCGCGCGCCCGCCTCTTTGGCCGCCTTGAGCTGCGCTTCCAGATCCGCCATGTCGTTATTGGCATAGCGATAGCGCCGCGCCTTGCACAGGCGTATGCCGTCAATGATCGAGGCGTGGTTGAGGGCGTCGGAAACGATCGCGTCTTCCGGGCCGAAAAGCGGCTCGAACAGGCCGCCATTGGCATCAAAACAGGCCACATACAGCAGGCTGTCCTCCTTGCCGAAAAACCGGCTCAAGGCCGCTTCCAGTTCCCGGTGCACGCTTTGGGTGCCACAGATGAAGCGCACCGAGGCCATGCCGAAACCGTCCTCGTCCAGCGCTGCCTTGGCCGCCTCGATGAGGGCCGGAGAATCGGCCAGGCCAAGATAATTGTTGGCGCAAAAGTTGAGCACATGGGCGTTTTTGCCGCCTTCATCAACCTCGATTTGCGCCGATTGCGGCGAGGTGATGACACGCTCGGCCTTGGTCAGGCCCGCCTCGTCTATGTCCTTCAATTCTTCACAAAGATGGGAATAAAACCGGTTTTTCATGATGTTGTCTGCGTTTCCTGATGTTTGTTTGTGGTGGCTGATACCCTTTTGAGCCCAGCCCCTTGCTTTGATTTTGAGGATACCCCCCTGCCGCCTTCAGGGAAAGGTGCTAGATTGTGCCAAAATCGCTGCAGAGCGCAAAACAGGGGGCAAAGATGCGCATTGGTATAACCGTGGCCCAGGCGCTGGGAATTGTGTTCTTGATCGGTGTATCCAGCGCAGGGGGCAGTATAGCTCAGGCGGCCGCACCAGCGCGCATCGAAATGTTTTCGCCGCAAGGGCGGATCAAGGCCGTGCGCCAGGTGTCCGCGCGCTTTTCCGCGCCCATGGTTGCCCTGGGCGATCCGCGCGCGCCGGATCCATTCACCATGAACTGCGCCGCAAAAGGTGTGGGCCGCTGGGCCGATGAGCGCAACTGGGTCTATGACTTTGACGCCGATCTGCCGGGCGGTGTGCGCTGCACCTTCAGCCTCAAGAAGGGACTGAAAACCCTGGCTGGCGCCCCTGTCGGCGGCAGGCACACCTTCACTTTCAACACGGGCGGGCCATCGGTGCGCGCCAGCATGCCCTATGAAGGCTCTTCCACGGTGGACGAAAACCAGATTTTCCTGCTCGGCCTTGATGCCCCGGCAACGCCGCCATCGGTCAAGGCGCACGCGCATTGCGCCATAGAGGGTCTTGGCGAACAGGTGCCGGTCACGGTGCTGGAGGGCGAGGCGCGTGAAGCCGTGCTCAGGACCGTGCGCAAGAAGCCGTATCTGTATCACCGCCTGACCGGCGCCGATGGTGCTGCGGCCAGGTCCCGCGAAAATCAGATCATCGCCCTGCAATGCCAGCGCACCCTGCCGGCCGCGCATCAGGTGTCGCTGATCTGGGGCAAGGGCATTGCCGCGCCGTCCGGCCTGCAAACGCGCAAGACCCGGGTCTTGCGGTTTCGCACCCGCCCGGCCTTTGCCGCGCGCTTTTCATGCCAGCGCAGCAATGCCAAGGCGCCCTGTCTGCCAATGATGGACATGCAGCTGGCCTTCAACGCGCCCATTGCGGCGGCCATGGCCCGCCAGATTGCCCTGGTGGCTCCTGATGGCACCCGCCAGAGCCCTGATCTTGGCGAGGACGGCGCTGCGCCAACGATCAGCAGCGTGACCTTCAAGGCGCCATTTGCACCGGCCGCCCGCTATACGCTCACCCTGCCTGCCGGACTGCGCGACGATGCCGGGCGCCGCTTGCAAAACGCCGCTGCCTTCCCCCTGGCCGTGCACACGGACAGCTTCCCGCCCCTGGTCAAGTTCGCCAGCCATTTTGGCATTATCGAAGCCCATGCCGGGGCGTTGCTGCCGGTCACGGTGCGCAATGTCGAACCCTCCGTGGCGGCACGCCTGTCGGCCGTGCCGGACAATGGCGCCACCGCCAGCGTGCACCGCGAGCGCGATGTCTTTGCCATGCTGGAGTGGATGAAAAAGGCCAGGGAGGCCGGGCGCTGGCGCGGCCAGTGGGTCAAAGACAAAACCGGCCGGGAGGTCTATCGCAATGACACCGGCACGAAATCCATTTTTGACGCCGAAACACAGGTGCGCCAGCTGGACCTGCCCGTGGCGCAGGGCGGCAAGGCTTTCGAGGTCATCGGCATCCCCTTGCAAAAGCCTGGGTTTTACGCGGTGGAGGTCAAGAGCAAGGCCCTGGGAGCCGCCCTGCTGGGGCGCCCGGCGCCGCGCTATGTCGCGACGACGGCGCTGGTCA
>JALWUB010000395.1 GCA_026993275.1 Robiginitomaculum sp.
GGCCGCCGCAAGGGCATGATGGAAAGCTTCTTGCAGGAGTTCGGCCTGTCCAACAAGGAGGGGCTGGCGCTGATGTGCCTGGCCGAATCGCTGTTGCGCGTGCCCGATGCGCAAACCCGCGATTCGCTGATTGCCGAAAAGATCAGCGAAGGCGACTGGGATTCCCATCTCGGGCAGTCGGATTCCTTTCTGGTCAATGCCTCCACATGGGGGCTGATGCTGAGCGGCAAGCTGATCGAGCCCGAATCGGCACTGCGCCGCGATCCGGCCGGTTATCTGCGGCATCTGGCCGGGCGCATGGGCGAGCCGGCGATTCGCGCCGCCATGCTGCAGGCGATGCGCATCATGGGCGAGCAATTCGTGCTCGGCCGCACCATCAAGGGGGCGCTGAAGCGCGGCGCCCGCGAAAGCGGCAAGGGGGCCATGTTTTCCTTTGACATGCTGGGCGAGGCCGCCTGCACCGCAGACGATGCGGCGCGCTATTTTGCCCGCTATCGCGACGCCATCAGCGCCGTGGGCAAGGCCCGCGGCAAAGGCCCGGTGGAGGCCGTCAACGGCATTTCGGTCAAGCTTTCGGCGCTGCACCCGCGCTATGAGGCGCGCCATGAAGACCTGGTCATGGCACAGATGTATCCCCTGCTGCTGGACCTGGCCCAGGACGCCGCCAAGGCCAATATCGGCCTGTGCCTGGACGCGGAGGAAGCCGACCGGCTGGTCTTGTCGCTGAAGCTCCTCGGCCGCCTGGCCCATGAGCCGTCGCTGGCCGGGTGGAACGGCCTGGGCCTGGCGGTGCAGGCCTATCAGAAGCGCAGCTTTGCCGTGCTGCAAAACCTGCAGGAGCTGGCCCGGCGCAGCCGGCGGCGCCTGATGGTGCGGCTGGTCAAGGGCGCCTATTGGGACACCGAGATCAAGCACGCCCAGCAGACCGGCATGCCCGATTTCGCCGTCTGGACCACCAAGACGGCAACGGATCTGAACTATATTGCCTGCGCCCGGCTGATGCTGTCAGAGCCGGAGCTGATTTACGGGCAATTTGCCACCCACAACGCCCATACCCTGGCCGCGGTGCATCATTTGGCGGCGCAGGCGGGCGTATCGGTCGAGTTTCAGCGCCTGCACGGCATGGGCGATGCGCTCTATGCCGCCGCGGCGGAGCATTACCGCGCCGCCCTGCCCTGCCGCATTTATGCGCCGGTCGGCAGCCATGAGGATCTGCTGCCCTATCTGGTGCGCCGCCTGCTGGAAAACGGTGCCAACACCTCCTTCGTGCATTCCTTCCTTGATGAGCGCGTGCCGGTGCACAAGGTGGCGGCCGACCCCTTTGCCCGCCTGGAACGGCTGGCGCGCAATCCCGCCATCCCCCCGCCGCCCCGGCTTTATGGCCCAAAGCGGCGCAATGCCGCCGGCATCGACCTGACGCAAGCGCGCGAAGTGCAGCGCCTGCAAGAGGCCAGCGCGGCACTGGCCCGCAAGGCGCCGCTCCCGGCCCCAGAAGACGCCGCACAGGCAGACATTGACGCCGCCTTTACAGCCGCCAGGCAGGCCCAGGCCGCATGGGACGAACTTGGCGGCAAAGCCCGCGCGGCAATCTTGCGGACCTGTGCCGATGCGCTGGAAAATGCCGCGCCGGGCCTGATTGCGCTGATGGCCGATGAGGCCGGCAAGACCCTTGACGATGGCGTGGCGGAGGTGCGCGAGGCGGTGGATTTTTGCCGCTATTACGCCATGCAGGCGGAGAAGGATTTTGCCGCACCGCAGCGCCTGCCGGGGCCTGCGGGCGAGAGCAATCATCTGCTGCTGCAGGGGCGCGGCATCTTTGTCTGCATCAGCCCGTGGAACTTTCCGCTGGCGATTTTCACCGGCCAGATCATGGGCGCGCTGGCGGCGGGCAATGCGGTGCTGGCCAAGCCGGCGGAACAGACCCCGCGCATCGCCGCCAGGGCCGTGCAGCTGTTTCATGATGCGGGCGTGCCCAGGGACATACTGCATCTGCTCGCGGGCCCGGGCGAGACCGTGGGCGCGGCGCTGGTCTCTGATGCGCGCCATGACGGCGTGGTGTTTACCGGCGGCACCGATACCGCGGCACTGATCAACCGCGCCCTGGCGCAGCGCAGCGGGCCGATTGCGCCGCTGATCGCCGAGACCGGCGGCCTGAACGCCATGTTCGCCGACACCAGCGCCCTGCGCGAGCAGATCATAGACGATGCCATCACCTCGGCCTTTGGCTCTGCCGGGCAGCGCTGCAGCGCCCTGCGCATCCTGCTGCTGCCGGAAGAGACGGCGGACATGCTGATTGACGGCCTGAAAGGCGCCATGCAGACCCTGGTGCTGGGCGACCCGGCCGGCATCCGCACCGATATCGGCCCGCTGATTGACGCGGATGCCCGCGCCGCCCTGAACGCGCACATGGCGCGCATGAAGCGCGAAGCGCGCATTATCGCACAACTGCCGGTGCCAGATCTGCCGCGCGCCTTTTTCGGCCCAGCGCTGGTGGAAATCCCGTCTCTGGACCTGCTGCAGCGCGAGGTTTTCGGCCCGGTCCTGCATGTGCTGCGCTATGCAAACGATTCGCTGGAGGCCTGCTGCGCGGCGCTGGCGGCCAAGGGCTATGGCCTCACCCTGGGCATCCATTCGCGCCTGCAAAGCTTTGCCAGCCGGGTGATGGCGCGCGTCCCGGCAGGCAATGTCTATGTCAACCGCAACATGATCGGCGCCGTCGTCGGCGTGCAGCCCTTTGGCGGCCGCGGCCTGTCGGGCACCGGGCCCAAGGCCGGCGGGCCGCATTACCTGACCCGGTTCGCCACCGAGCGCACCATCACCGTCAACATTGCAGCCCAGGGTGGCGACCCGGAATTGCTGTCGCTGGATGAAGGGTTTTGAGCCCTGCGCAAGCAGCAGCGGGCAACAAGCCTTGCGCAAACCCTTGCCAGCACGCGCCCCGGGGCTGCCTGGCAACGGATCTTGCCCTTTGGCGGCGCAGTCTTGCGCCCGCGCCCGTCTGCCTGCACCGGCCCCGAGGGCTTAACAAAATGTTGAGAGATTTTCGCGTCTTAGCGATTTGGCAATAAAAAAAGCACTTTTTTGTGACGGCACATATTGACCCTGAACGCGAAGCAAAACACTATATGTGGTGTCAGGACACAGATTCTGATCATTCTTGAAGAAACAGCGTCAAGCGCGCGCCGCCGCTGGGGCACGGCGTGCAACAGGTGGGCTGTGCCAGGTCCAGGGGGTTATGCAGATCATGAGCGAAGCCATTGCGATCACCAGGGAAACCGAAGCGCCAGACAGCGCCGCTGCGCCCGCAACCGCGGCGCCGGAGACGGCCCGGAGCGCCAATTTGCGCCTTGTGAACGGCATCCGGATTGACCATGCCAAGGACGCCAACCTGACCGAATTTGGCAAGACCACCCTGCGCGACCGCTATCTTCTGCCTG
>JALWUB010000396.1 GCA_026993275.1 Robiginitomaculum sp.
GTCAGCGATTGCGGCTGAAACACGTCGTGGATCTTGATCACCTCTATGCCAAACAATTGCCCGGCGACTTCCACGGTGACGTATTCGCGGCTGTCCGCGTCACTGTGGATATGCTTGTTGCCAACCTCGCTCATGCGGCTTCTCCATGGGTCTGCAAGACATAATCTATGGTCGAGATCAGGGAGTCCCTGTCGGCCTTGCGGACAATGTCGGTAAAGGCATCGGGCGCACCCATGCGGTCGAGATCATTCTGGCCCATGGCAGACAGTGCCAGACGCGGCACCGATGACCAGCGTTCATCCTCGGCCAGCTTGGCGGCAAAGGCGATGCCGGTTTCATCGGGCATTTCAATGTCGGAGACAATCACGTCGAACTGTTCGCCCTTTTCGTTCAGCCGCCAGGCTTCGGCGGCACTGCCAACGGCGGTGACGTCATAACCGGCGGCCGCCAAGAGCGGCGCCACCATATTGCGGAAAAAGGCATTGTCATCGACCAGCAAGACCCGGCGCGGCGCGGGCGCGCTTTCGGCCTTGGCCTTTTGGGCGGTTTCGAACCAGTCGTGATAGGCCAGGGTCAGATAATGGCCGACATCGATGATTTCCGTCGCCTTGCCCTTGAGGACGGCGGCGCCAATCAGTCCCGGCGTGCCGGCGCTTTTCTCGATCTTGAGCGGCTCCTCGACAATATCGACGATTTCATCAACCACCAGGCCGACCGAGCGGCCGCCATCGGTAAACACCAGCACCGGCTGGCGCTGATTCTGCTCCAGCGGGCCGATGCCGCCGATTTGCACCAGCGGCATCAGGCCGCCGCGGTATTGCACAAAGTGCTCGCCGTCGGCGCTCTCAATGCTGTCGGTGTCAATTTCCTCAAGCCGGGTGACCAGGCTGAGCGGCACCGCCTTGGGCTCGTCGCCGCCAGCCTTGAACAACAGCATGGAGGTGGCCTCCTCGCCAGATTCCCGGTTGACCTGGGTTTCGGCGCTGATCTTGTCGGATTCTTCGCTGACACTGACCGCCCGGGCAATGCCGTTGGGATCGACGATCATGATCACCGTGCCGTCGCCCAGAATGGTGTTGCCCGAGAACACCGAAATGCCGCTCAGGGCCTTGGCCAGCGGCTTGACGACGATCTCTTCGGTATCGAAGACATTGTCCACGACCACGCCAAAGCGCTGTTCGCCAACCACCATGACGACCACGAAGGCATTGTCCGCTCCGGTTTCATGCTTGGGCAGCCCCAGCACATCGGCCAGATCCACCAGCGGCAGCAGGGTGTCGCGCAGGCGCAGCACCCGGGTGTCGTGAATGGTCTCGACCCGGTGTTCGCCATTGGCCGAAGTGCGCACCAGTTCCAGAACCGACAATTGCGGGATGGCAAAGCGGCTGTTGGCCGCCTCGACGATCAGCGCCTGCACGATCGCCAGGGTCAGCGGGATCTTGATGGTGAAGGTGGTGCCCTCGCCGCCCACGGAAACCAGGTCGATGGTGCCGCCGATCTGCTCGATATTGTTGCGCACCACATCCATGCCGACGCCGCGCCCGGAAAGCGATGTAACCTTCTGGGCGGTGGACAGGCCGGCAGCGAAAATCAGACGGTGAATCTGATTTTCGGTCATGTTCTGCGCTTCTTCTTCGGTGATGATGCCGTTATCGATCGCCTTGCGCCTGATTTTTGACGTGGGCAGGCCGGCGCCATCATCGGAAATCTCGATGACGATATGGCCGCCTTCATGGAAGGCGCGCAGATTGATCTGCCCGGCCTCGGGCTTGCCTGCGGCAAGGCGCACATCCGAAGGCTCAAGGCCGTGATCGCACGAATTGCGCACCATATGGGTCAGCGGATCGCGGATCAGTTCCAGCACCTGGCGGTCCAGCTCGGTGTTTTCGCCGCTCATGTGCAGTTCGATCTTCTTGTTCACCGCCTTGGCCGAATCGCGCACGATCCGGGGCAGTTTCTTCCAGGCATTGCCGATCGGCTGCATGCGGGTTTTCATCACCCCGTCCTGCAGTTCCGCGGTCACGCTGGACAGTCTTTGCAGCGGCACCTTGATTTCGGTATCGCCCATGGTGCGCACCATCTGCATGAGCTGGTTGCGGGTCAGAACCAGTTCGGACACCATGGTCATGAGATCTTCGAGCACATCCACATTGACGCGGATGGACTGGGGAATCAGCGCATGATCCGCACTGGCGGTCTTGGCGGCAGTCTTTTCAGCCTCTTCCTTCTTGCGCTTTTCCTCTGCCTTCCGGGCCTGTTCGGCCTCGGCGGCCAGCTGATCCAGATTGGGGCCTTCGGCTTCGCGAAAGGCGCGCTCCAGATCGGCGAGGGACACCTCGCCAGGGCGCAATTCCCGCCCGAGATCCGGATCATAACCCTCTGGATGCGCTGCCGCATCGCCTGCCTTTTCTGCGGCATCCTCCGCCTGCGGCGCGTCCTCTGGCTCTGCCGGGACCGCATCCTGTGTCTCCTGCGGTTCCGGTTCGGAGGGCGCGGCTTCCATCTTGCCTTCGGATGCCGCGACAAGTTTGGCGATCATCTCCGCATCATCGCCTTCGGGCTCGCATTGTTCGGCGCCGAGGTGATCAAGGATTTCCTTGAGCTGGTCAATCGATTCGAGGATCAGCGATACGGTGTCGGGCGTGGGGGTCAGCGCCTTGTCCCGGTATTTTCCCAGCAGGGTTTCCCCCGCATGGGCCAGCGCTTCCAGCCGCGGCAGGCCAAGAAAGCCGCATGTGCCCTTGATGGTGTGCACCAGGCGGAAAATATTGTTCAGGGTTTCCTCATTGTGAGGGTCCTGCTCAAAACGGACCAGTTCCGAGTCGATGGTTTCAAGACTTTCTGCCGTTTCGGTCAGAAACTCTTCCAGCAAGTCATCCATGGCCGGGACTCCCTCTTTACGGCCCAAATCAGGCGCCTGGCCTCATCATTAACCGTACTGGTTAAGAGGGTGCTAAAGAGGGCTCGTCAAACGGAAATAATTACACAGCCTCTGCGTGTGTATCGTTATTCATGCCCTCACAGGTCAAGGCGGCAAACTCGACCCCGTCGGTCAGGGTGCGCGCTTCGGCCCGGCCGCCCAGCGAGCGGGCAATCAGGCCGGTATAATAGGGCTGGATGGAGCGTCCGTCATAGCCGTTTTCAAGGGCCTCGCCCTGCAAGGCGGCGGTGACGGCGGGCAGCAATTTGGTCAGGCCGCCGACAGCGCTGACCCGCATGCGCTCTGCCGAGGCAGCCTCGATGTGCACGGAGCCGCCGCGCAGCGCCGCCTCAACGCCCAATATGGTCAGGTTCAGCAACAGCCGGGCGGCGCGCTTGGACAATTGCGGCGCCGTCACCTTCCAGATGATTTCGGACTTGGCCGAGGCGAAGGCGCCCATGACCAGGCGTTGCAGCTCCCTGGTCTCGACCATGCCCGG
>JALWUB010000397.1 GCA_026993275.1 Robiginitomaculum sp.
GACCGCGGCACCACATTCGGCCTGAAAACCGGCGGCAATGTCGAGACCATCCTCTCGTCCATGCCGCCAGTGGTCAAATGGCCCTGATTGCCTAATTGTAGACCGCTTCGCTGTGCTTGGGCACGACCCGGGCGCGTTCGCCATATTCGACCCAGACCGGCGTGCCGTTGGCAATCGGAATGTCGCCGCCCTGGGTGATGGTGATGGTTTCGCCGGTGCGGTCCAGCTTGACCGTATAGGCAAAGCCGTGGCGGCTGGTGGCGCTGTTTTCCGCCGCGGCGCCCAGAAGCCCGCCAACGATGGCGCCGCCAACGGCGCCAATGGCGCTGTCGCGGCCATGGCTGCCGGCTTCCTTGCCGATCACCGCGCCGAGGCCAGCACCGGCAACCGCGCCAACGCCGGAATTGCTGCCTTCGATCTTGATGGCGCGGCTGGCGATGACCACGCCGGAATCGGAATGGCTGACCGCGCCGACATTGCGGCGCTGATAGTCATTGGCGCCCAGATCGGAGGCGCAGCCGCCAAGCAGGAGTGCACCCGATACCCCAAGCGCGCCAAGGGTTCGGGTCAGAGTGTGTGAAACAGTCATGGGATCAATCCTTTGCGTGCATGTGAGACATCCGTCCGGTCTGCCATAGATAGGAGCAGAAAGCTGAACCGGTGCTGAACATGGGTGCGGCGCGCTGCCGCATCAAGCCTTCGTGCGCACGAACATGGCCATGTAAAACGCATCCAGACCGCCCTTGCCCGCCCAGGCACCGGGCGGAATGCGCAAGGCATGGCCGCGAATGAATTCGCGCCCATAGACGGCCCGCTCCGGCATGATCGCCAGGGGCTGCAGCGGCAGCTGCGCCAGCGCCTGCGCTGCGATCGCCTCGCCCTCTTCAGGCTGGGCCGAGCAGACGCAATAAACCAGCCGCCCGCCGGGACGCAGCAGGCGCGCCGCGGCGCGCATCAGCGCAAACTGCTTGGCTGCCATGCTCTGCACCTGCTCCGGGCTCTTGTTGACGAGCACATCGGGATGGCGGCGGAATACGCCGGTGGCGGTGCATGGCGCATCCAGCAGCACCGCGTCCAGAGGCTGTGGCGGCTGCCATGTGCGGGCATCGGCGCAGACCAGCTCCGGCGCAAAGCCCAGCCTGCGCATATTGTCCTCCAGCCGGCGCAAGCGCGATCGAGAGCGTTCAACGCAGGTGACCGTGGCGCCCGCAGCCAGCATTTGCGCGCTCTTGCCTCCAGGCGCGGCGCACAGGTCGGCAATGGCTTCGCCCGGCCTGGGCGCCAGGATCATGGCGGGCAGCGCCGCAGCGGCATCCTGCACCTGCCAGGCGCCCTGGGCAAAACCCGGCCATTCGGGAACCGCGCCCCTGGGGCGCGCCGCAGCCGCAATGCGCAAGGTCTGCGGCCCCAACAGCGTCCCGCCCAGGCTTTCCCTGATCCGCGCCGCATCATCAAACAGGGTCAGGTCAACGGGCGGCGACTCCACCAAAAGGCTTGCTGCGTCCTCAACCGCCGCGCCGCCCCAGTGTTGCGCCCAGCTTTCACGCAGCCAGGCGGGGATGTTGACTGTCTGCGGAATGGCTTTCAGGGCGTCCTCCCCCGTGCGCACCAGCGTGCGCAACAGCGCATTGACCAGCTTCTTGAACGGCCGGCTTTGCCTGTTCCGCCCGGCCAGGGTGACGGCATCATTGACGACGGCATAGGCCGGGCTGCGCAGGAACAGGATTTCGGCAGCGGCGCAGCGCAATATGGCCTGGGCCAAACTCGCCTTTTGCGGCAGCGGAGTGCGCAGGAAGCGCGCCAGCACGGCGTCAATCTGGCCCTTGCGGCGCAAGGCCGTGCCGGCAATGGCCCGCGCCAGTGCCCGGTCGCGCGGACTCATGGCGGCAAAGGCGCCCGAATCCCCGGCAAGGCTGTCCAGACTCGCGCCTTGCGTGCAGACGGCCTCCAGGGCCGTGACGGCCCAGTGCCGTGCCGGGGAAATGCCGTGCGCCATGGCGCGCCCTTAGCACGGCCTGCAGCGCATCAACAGCCTTGTTGCTGCGCAGCGCCAAGGCCCGCTCTTTTGGTGGGCGCAGGCGTGTGCTAAAGCCTGGCCCATGAGCAAAGCCGACACCCTGTCCGAAGCCGCAAAACGGGCCCTGGCCGAGGCCCAGGCCCGCCGGAAGGCGCAACAGCCAGCCGCCCTGCCCAGGGAATATGGCGGCCCCAAGCGCGCCGAGCCAACCCGCTATGGCGACTGGGAGCGCAAGGGCATCGCCTCGGACTTTTAGGGTCAGGACCTATTAATTCCATGCAATTGACGTTTGACAGGAAAGGGCAAGATGCCAGCAAACGCGACGAAGGACAGGCCTGCCCTATTCAAGGAGTGTTTGCGCCGCAGATTAGGCTTTCCTGTCAAACCCATATGGGCGCGGCGGATTTTCGCCCTGAAGGCGTCGGCATGGTTTGAAAATGCACCACATTTCCCGCACCATCCCTCCTGTTCAGAACACAAATCCGCCAGCGCAGAATGGATGCAATTAATAGGTCCTGACCCTAGGCCTACGCCCTAACTGTTTACCTGTGTTCAGGCGCTGAATTTTTGCTGCAGCAGGATTTGCAGGCCGCGCGCATCCAGCCGTTCGGGATTGGAGTCCGAAGCATAGGTGAAATCCATCGGCACGGCGCGGGCATTCTCGTCTAGATAGCTTTGCCGGGCGCTGTGGTCATGGCTGGGCAGGATCACATAGCGGTCGTCCAGCTCCAGCGTCGAGTGGGCGTCGTCCCGCGGCACCATGGTTTCGTGCAGCTTTTCGCCGGGGCGGATGCCGACAATGCGATGCTTCAGGCCCGGCGCAATGGTGTTGGCCATCTCGATGGTGCTCATGGACGGAATTTTGGGCACGAAGGTTTCGCCGCCGCGGGCCATGGCCAGCGAGGAGAGCACGAAATCCACGGCCTGCGGCAAGGTGATCCAGAAGCGCGTCATGCGCGGGTCCGTGATCGGCAGTTCCTTGGCGCCTTCCTTGACCAGTTTTTGGAAGAACGGCGCCACCGAGCCGCGCGAGCCGACAACATTGCCATAACGGACAATGCAGAACACCGGACCCGAGGCCCCGCCCATGGCGCTGGCAGCGGCAAAGATCTTGTCCGCGGCCAGCTTGGACGCGCCATAAAGATTGATCGGGTTGGCGGCCTTGTCGGTGGACAGGGCGCACACCCGCTTCACCCCGGCAGAAATGGCGGCGCGGACCACGTTTTCTGCCCCCATGACATTGGTCTTGATGCACTCGAAGGGATTGTATTCGGCGATGGGCACATGTTTCAGCGCCGCCGCATGAATGACCACATCGACGCCGCGCATGGCCTGCTCCAGCCGCGAGCGGTCGCGCACGTCGCCAATGAAATAGCGCATGAAGCCATACTCGGCCGG
>JALWUB010000398.1 GCA_026993275.1 Robiginitomaculum sp.
TCGGCCTGCCGCATCCCAAATGGGATGAACGGCCGCTGCTGATCGTCAAGCTGAAAGAGGGGGCCAGCGCCACGGCGGATGATTTTCGCGACTTTCTTACCGGCAAGATCGCCAAATGGTGGCTGCCCGATGATGTGGTCTTTGTCGAGGACATCCCGCACGGTCCCACCGGCAAAATCTCCAAGCTGGACTTGCGCGAGCGCTTCAAGGACTACGTCCTGCCGACGGTGTGACGGTGAGGCATCTCCTCTTTCGACAAGTTCAGAGCGAGCCGTGATTGTGAGGGTCAAGCATTGGTTGAAAATCAACTTATTTAAATACGTATAATAATATAGACTCATATAACATACTTTCAGAGCAATTGTAACAGAATAACAATTTATACAAGTTATATTATTATATAACATGATACAATGTTTAGAGGTCTAGATTGATTTATTAAAATCATTTTTTATGGAAGAGATGATAGCCTTTTATGTTGAAGTTTTCTGCCTAAAATGTTTTCCGGGGGTGCCTGATCCGGCGTGTGCGGCCTGCCTGGAAAATGACGGGCAGATTTAGCATAGCACTCGCGAAAACGTGTTTTGCCACGGCTGGTGCAAGGCGGCATAACACGCTGGTAGGGCTGAAACGGGGCGCCTGATGAATTTGCTCAAATCCATTTATGTCATGGTCTTTATTACCGCCGCCAACATCTTGTCGGTTTATGCGGCGGTGCAGCTGTTTCGCGGTGGCGATGTGCTGGCCTGGTCCGGAGTATTGCTGGCCAATGCGCCCTTTGCCCTGCGCCTGGGCTGGATCATGGCGATGAAGGATACGCCGCGCACCTCGGCGCGCTTTCCGCTCTTCATTGCCCTTGGCGCTCTCGGCGTGGCGTCAAGCGGCTATGCGGCGCTGAATGGCGGCCCCGTGTCCGCCCTGTGGCTGGCGGCGGCGGGCCTGGCTGGATTCTTGCTCTACAGTTTCTGGTATTCCTCCTTTGCCGGGCGTGGCAGCGACATGCTCAAGCCGGGCCGGGAACTGGTGCCGTTTGTCCTGAAATCGGCGGCGGGCAAGAAGGTGCGCTCCAGCGATTTTCGCGGGCGGCCAACCATCCTGCTGTTCTATCGCGGCAATTGGTGCCCGCTGTGCATGGCGCAGATCCGGGAGATCGCCGATGCCTATCAGCAGATCACCGCCTGCGGCGCGCGTGTGGCGCTGATTTCGCCGCAGCCGCACAAGAACACCGAAGCGCTGGCCAAACGCTTTGATGTGGATTTCGAGTTTTATACCGACGAGGGCAATCGCGCTGCCCGTGCCCTGGGCATTGCCAGCGCCTGGGGCGTGCCCTTTGGCATGCAATTGCTGGGCTACAAGAGCGAAACCGTGTTGCCGACCGTGATCGTCACCGACCCGGACGGCAAGATCCTCTGGGCCGATGAAACCGACAATTACCGGGTGCGGCCAGAGCCGCAAACCTTTCTCGATGTGCTGCGCGATCACGGCTTCGCCCCGGCCTGACCCTCGCTGTCATTTCGCATCGGGCTGGTTTTGCGGCGCGGCGGCGATGAAGGCGGGCAATTTGGCGCAAGCCGCATCTATGGCAGTGATGGCGGCAAAGGGCGTCAGGTCCACATCGAAACGCCGGGCTGCATAGACTTGCGGGACCAGGCAGCACTCGGCCAGGCCCGGCGCCCCGCCAAAACAGAACTCGCCGCGGCTCTTGTCCCGGTTCAGCATGATCTCCAGCGCCGTGAAGCCCTCGGTGATCCAGCGGGCGATCCAGGCCAGAATGGCGGCACGGTCGGCGTCAAACTCGTCCTTCAGGGCATTGAGCACGCGCAGATTGTTGATCGGGTGAATGTCACAGGCGACCAGCGCCGCCATGGCCCGCACCCGCGCCCGGTCAAAATGATCCTCTGGCAAGAGCGGCGGCTTCGGCCAGCGTTCCTCGATCCATTCCAGAATGGCCGGTGACTGGGTCAGGACATGCCCGTCCACCTCCACCGCCGGGGCCAGGCCTTGCGGATTCATGGCCCTGAACGCCGCGCCGCGGTGCTCGCCTTCCAGCAGATTGACCGGGACATAATCGTATGTGACGCCCTTGAGCGCCAAGGCGATGCGCACCCGGTGCGAGGTGCCGCTGCGCCAGTAATTGTAAAGCCGGATCATGGGCCGCCTCCTTGCGGAAAAACTAGTTGCATTTGTTACTAATTGCGCGCATTCTCTCCGCCACACAATGGCGCGCCTTGCAGGCGCGGCGCAAGATGGAGCAGACACATGGCTGATCTTTTTGAAAACCCCCTGGGCACGCGCGGCTTTGCCTTTGTCGAATTTACCGGCAAGGACCCGGAAGCGCTGGCGCAGCTTTTTGAAAACATGGGCTTTACCGCTGTCGCGCGCCACAAGGACCGCGACATCATTCGCTACAAGCAGGGCAAGGCGGACTTTTTGCTCAACCGCGAGAAGGGCGGCCAGGCGGGCGATTTCACCGCCCTGCACAATGGCGGCGCCAATGCCATGGGCTTTTTGGTGGACGATGCCCAAGCCGCATATGAAGGCGCGCTGGCGCGCGGCGCCGAGGCCGCAGGCGAAGGGGTGTGGACCGATACGCTTCCTGCCATAAAGGGCATTGGCGGCTCGCTGATCTATCTGATGACCCAAGCGGACCGCGAGGCCTTTTTTGAGCGGGAATTCACGCCGATTGCTGGCGCCAATGAGGCCGAAACCAGCCTGGGCTTCACCTATATCGATCATCTGACCCACAATGTGCACCGCGGGCAGATGGAAAAGTGGGGCAAGTTCTATGAGGACGTGTTCGGCTTCCGGCAAATCCGCTATTTCGACATCGAAGGCAAGCTGACCGGCCTGATCTCCAAGGCCATGACCTCGCCGGATGGCAATATCCGCATCCCGCTGAACGAATCGCGCGATGACAAGTCGCAGATCGAGGAGTTCCTGCACGAGTTCAACGGCGAAGGCATCCAGCACATCGCCATTGCTACGGACAACATCTATGAGTCCGTCGATGGCCTGATTGCCCGCGGCATTGATTTGCAGGACACGCCGGACAGCTATTTCGACCTCATAGACGAGCGCCTGCCCGGCCATGGAGAAGACGTCGAGGCCTTGCGCAAGCGCCGCATCCTCATTGATGGCGCACCCACCGAGGGCCAGGGCCTGCTGTTGCAGATTTTCTCCAAGACGGTCATTGGGCCGGTGTTTTTCGAATTCATTCAGCGCAAGGGCAATGAGGGCTTTGGCGAGGGCAATTTCCAGGCACTGTTCGATTCCATCGAGCTGGACCAGCTGCGCCGGGGCGTGCTGACCGATACCGCCGCCTGACATGCGCATCACGGAAGCAGACAGGGAGGCCTTTGCGCGCGATGGCGTGGTCTGTCTGCGCCAGGTGTTTGCGCCGCACTGGATTGA
>JALWUB010000399.1 GCA_026993275.1 Robiginitomaculum sp.
AGCATTTAAGGAGTTCAGCCATGGCTGAAATAACCGCATCACTGGTGCGCGAACTGCGCGAGGCCACCGGCGTCGGCATGATGGATTGCAAGAAGGCGCTGACCGAAACGGGCGGCGACCTGGCCGCGGCAACGGACTGGCTGCGCAAGAAAGGCATGTCCAAGGCCGCCAAGAAGGCGGATCGGGTGGCATCGGAAGGCGTGATCGCCATTGCCGCCGAAGACAAGGCCGGGGCGATGATCGAACTGAATTCGGAAACCGACTTCGTGTCGCGCAATCCCGACTTTCAGGCCTTCGCCAAGCGCCTGGCGGACCTGGCCCTGCACACTGATGGCGGGGTTGAGGAAATCCTGGCGGCCCAGATGGACGATGGCAAGACCGCTGCCGAGGCGCTGACCGACATGATCGCCACCATTGGCGAGAACATGACCCTGCGCCGTGCCGCCCGCTTGCAGGTCGGCCAGGGCGTGGTGGCGCACTATGTGCACAATGCCGTGGCGCCGGATCTGGGCCGCATTGGCGTGCTGGTGGCGCTGGAATCCGAAGGCGACACGCAAAAGCTGGCCGAACTCGGCCGCAAGATTGCCATGCATGTGGCGGCAACCTCGCCGATGGCGCTGGATATCGAGGACCTGGATCAGGCCGTGGTGGCGAGCGAGCGCGATGTGTATGGCGAACAGGCCCGCGCCTCGGGCAAGCCCGAAGCCATCATCGAAAAGATGATCGAAGGCCGCCTGCGCAAGTTCTATCAAGAGGTTGTGCTGCTCAAGCAGGCCTTTGTCATGAACCCGGACCAGACCGTTGCCGAACTCGTTGATTCGGCGGCCAAGGATGTTGGCGCGCCGGTGAAACTCGCCGCCTTTGTGCGCATGGGCCTCGGCGAAGGCATTGAGAAGAAAACCGAGGACTTTGCCGCTGAAGTCGCCGCCACCGTGCAAGGCAGCTGATCAGGCTTGTCTTTGGAAAAATGCCGACTTCGGGCCAGACCCGGGGGCACTCGTGCCGATCATCGTGAATGGTTTCCCGGACAAGACTGAGGCCTTTCCGGGGTCGCACTGATGTGTTGCGCAATCCCGCTTGCCGTGTCACCCCGGAAATTTTGCCAGAAATTGTCCGGGGTCCATGGTGCGGCGCTTCCTGCGCAACGGATCCCGGACAAGGCCGGTGCCTTTCCGGGATGACACGCCGGCGAGCACCTGGATTTTACCCGTCATGATGGCTGAGGGCAAAACCGGTTAGTCCACAAGATTGGCCAGGGTGTCGTGGTGTGCGGCGATCAGGCTGCGCAGGTAAAAGCCGATGCTGTCGCCATCAGCAAAGCCTGCGGCCCTGGCCGCCGCGTCAAAGGCGTCTGGCGGCAGATCGGGGCGTGCGGCAAAGGCTGCGAGGGACGGGTAGGCCCCGATGGTGAAGCTGTCCACATCGCTGCCCCGATCGCCTGAGAAAATCAGATTGCCGCGCCGCTTCGTGGCCTCAAGATAGGCATTTTCCATTTCGCGCTCGCGCAAAAGGGCCTGTTTCCTGCCGGGCAGGGCATTGAACATTTCAATGTGGAAAAACCTTGCTCCCTTGACGTAAGCCCGGACATGATCTGGCGCCGGGCCAAAGGCAAAGAGGGTTTCCTCAAAGGCGATACGGTCTTGCAGCTGCTGCAGGCGTTCAGCGAAATCCTTGTCTGCCTTGTTCTGCCTGTGCAGCCGTTCGGGCGCGAAATAGGCGCTGTAGCCGCCGATCGGCTCAAGCAGCAGCACATCCCAGTGGTCGCCCTGGCTGTGGCGCAGGATCAGCGGCGGCGTGCGTCCGGCCTTGCCGTAATAGCCCTGGGCCTTGAGGGCCTTCAGGTCAGCAATGACGGCCTTGAGCGCACCCGGCGCTGCGCGCAGGGTGGTGGCCGTCCAAAGATAGTTGCGTGCCGGTTCGGCGGCCCTGGCCAGCAGCGGACAGCAGACCATGGCAAGGGCAAGCAGGCGCACAAGGGTCCGGAGCCGGCTCATGCGGCCAGGGTCTCGTCGAGCAATTTGGCGGCGCTGGCATAATCGACCTTGCCGGAGCCCAGCACCGGGATGGCAGGGATATAGACGATCTTCTTTGGCACGGCGAGTTCCGGCACGCCATGGGATTGCGCCCAGGTCTGCAACACCGAGCGGTCGGCATCGGCATAGTCGGACAGCAGGATGATCTGTTCGCCCTTTTTGGCATCGGCGCGGACAATGGCGACGTGCTGGTTGTCCGGCCAGACCGCGGTGGCGCAGTTCTCGACCACGGCCAGGGACACCATTTCACCGCCGATCTTGGCAAAGCGCTTGGCCCGCCCGCGTATGGTGACATAGCCTTGCGCGTCGATCTCGACGATATCGCCGGTATCGTGCCAGCCATCCTTGGGCGCAATCAGTTCGCACGGGTTTTGCGGCGTCACATAGCCCTGCATGACATTGGGGCCGCGCACATGCAGCCGGCCGCCCTTGTCAATGCCGGGCACCGGTTCCAGCCGCGCTTCCATGCCCGGCAGCAGCTTGCCGACCGTGCCATAATGGTTGTCCTCGGGCGTGTTGACGGCAATCACCGGCGCCGCCTCGGTAACGCCATAGCCTTCAAGCACCTGCAGGCCGAACTTCTTCTTGACCGCGGCCCGGGTTTCGTCGCGCACCCGCTCGGCGCCGCATACGGCAAAGCGCAGGCCGTCAAGGTCGCCCTGATTGCCCGCGCGGGCATAGCGGCTGAGGAAGGTGTCGGTGGCGAACAGGATGGTGGCCCCGGTCTTGCGCACCCGTTCGGGAATGATCTTGACGTGCAGGGGCGAGGGGTAAAGCACCGCCTTCATGCCGGAAAAGAGCGGCAGCAGCACCCCGCCGGTGAGGCCGAAACAGTGAAAGGTCGGCAATGGATTGAAGACCACGTCAGACGTGCGCAGCTTGATATGGGCGCGCACCTGCTCGCAATTGGACACCACATTGCCATGGCTGAGCACCACGCCCTTGGGGTCGCCTTCCGTACCTGATGTGAACAGGATGACGCCGGTTGACTTGTAGGAGGGATGGGCGCGGAACAGGAAGGGCAGCACCGGGCCCAGCGCCCCGGCGAGCTTGTCGCCCAGGCCGATCTGCTCGCGCACGTCCTCCAGATAGACCAGATTGACCTCCTGGCCCAGTTCGCTTTCGAGTTTTTCCAGCTTGGCCAGCTCGATAAAGCGGTGCGCCGTGAGCACGGTCTTGATCCGGGCGGCGGCAAAGGCGGCCTTGAGGTTTTTCGATCCGGCGGTGAAATTGAGCATGGCGGGCACGCGCCCATAGGCCAGCAGGGCGAAAAAGGCGATCACCGAGCCTGCGCCCGTGGGCAGCAAAATGCCGACGGTTTCGCCCTTTTTGGCATGGCTCCGCAAGGCGCTGCCAAGGGCGAAGG
>JALWUB010000400.1 GCA_026993275.1 Robiginitomaculum sp.
GCGAATCGCGGGTTTGCGCATCGGGCACGCGCAACAGCGATTCGGCCAGGCACATCAGCGCCAGCCCCTCCTTGTTGGACAGGCCGAACTCCTGCAAGAAGCTTTCCATCATGCCCTTGCGGCGGCCACTGCGCCGCGCGGTTTCGACCAGCGCCACCGCGTCGCCATGAATGGCGGCACGGTCTTCCGGGTTCAGCGCGCAGCGGCCTCGAAGCACGCCAATGGCGTCATCCTCATCGGCAAACTTGCCTGCATCCAGCGCATCCCAGTCCAGCGATTCCGCCATGCGTGACCTCCCTGTGGCGGCCGCAGACTGGCCCCGATCACCGCCCCTGGCAAGAGTGTGCCAGGGCCATGCAGGGGCAGGTCAGCTGGCCGCGTCGGGGCGGACGATTTTGGGGCCCAGTTGTTTGAGGACATCATCGGCCTGATAGGCCTTGGGGTCCTTTTCCGGCTTCTTGCCGTGATACATGGCGATTTCCGCAGTTGCCGTATAGCGGGTGATCTTGCGGATGTCATAGCCGTCGAAAAACGGATCATAGCCATAGCCATAGCCATAATAGGGGCTGTAATAGGTCCAGCCAAAGCCGTAGGCGCCGGCATAGCCAAAGCCCGGGCCATGGAAGGCATCGCCCGTATAACGCTCTTTCTTTTCGGTGTTGCGGTCGGCAATGACAAAATAGTCATAGCCGTTTTCCTTGGTCAGTTCGGCGGCGCGATAGAGCAGGTAATTCTCGACCGTCTCGAGACGGGTGAGCGAATTGCCGGAGAACGAAACCCGGTAGCGGTTCTTCTCCAGGCGCTGTTCGCTATAGCCTTTGGTGGAATCAACTGCGGCCTGATAGGGGGTTGCTGTTGCACAGGCGCTCAGCACAAGCCCGGCTGCGGCCAGCAGGAGGAGGGTGAATGTGCGCATCGGTGATCTCCTTTGGGCTGCATGTGCCATCAATATGGGCAATGCCGGCAGTTTCGTCGAGGATGGGCTGCAGTTGTTCATTTGCCGTTCATGTCCGCATCGGTTCTAATGGCGCGGGGGCAGGGCAGACAGGACAGACACCATGATGATTGCGGCACTGGCCATGCTCCTTCTGGCAGACACCGCGGCTGCGGCGCCGGCGCCTGCGCCCGCGCTGCACGGCAATGCCCGTGCTCTTGCCGACAGTTGCATTGCCGAGGGCGAGGATGGCGGCCTGTGCGAATGCTATGCCGGTTTTGTCGCCGAAAACACCAGCGCGCGCGAGCTTGAGGCCCTGACCATCCTGACCGATCCCAAATACCGCGGCTCCATGCAGGACATTCTCAAGGCCCTGACTGACAAGGGGCTCAAGCCCAGCGAGATCTTTGCCCTGGCCATGCGCGCCGATGCCCTGCAGGGCAAGGCCAAGGCCCGTTGCGAGCCGGATTCTGTTCAATAACAGGCCTGGGGTGTGCAGGCTTGCGGGTTACAGGGCCGTGGCCCTTGCCCTGGCCGCCAGGGCATCGTGATAATTGTCCACCAGGGCGCCCAGAATGCTGTCCCAGTCAAATTGCCGGGCAATGGCGACGGCCGCCGTACCGAACTCCTGACGCAGCGGCTTTGCATTGATCAGGGTTTCCAGATGGTCCGCAAAGGCGCGATGATCGCCGCCGGGCGCCAGAAAGCCGGTTTTTCCGTCCTGTACCAGCGAGCGGCTGCCGGTGGCCCTGGCGCACACGCAGGGCAGGCCGCTGGCCATGGATTCCAGCGTGGTGTTGCCAAAGCTTTCGGAAATGCTGGGGTTGAAGAAAATGTCTGCAGAGGCATAGGCCTGCGCCAGCGGCGCATCAGTCAGATGGCCGGTAAAGTGCGCCTTGGGCAGGCGTTTTTGCATGTTGCCGCGCTCCGGCCCGTCCCCGACAATCAGCACCTTGTGGGCAATGCCGCGCTGTTCCAGCAGGCCGATGACTTCGGCGAAGAACGCCAGGCCCTTTTCCAGCACCAGGCGGCCGGTGAACGAGACCACCACATCCTCGTCGGCAAAGCCGCACGCGCGGCGCCAGTCCAGGCTGCGTTTTGACGGGTTGAAACAGTCACAGTCCACGCCGCGACTCCAGATGCGCAAATCCGCATCGGGCAGTTCGCGGCGCAATTCCTCGGCCATGGATTCCGACGGCGCATACACCTGGTCGCACTGATTGTAGAAATTGCGCAAATAGCGGGTAACGTATTTTTCCAGACCGCCAACCTTGTAATAGCGCGCATAGGTGTCGAAACGGGTATGAAAGGAGGCCACGGCAGGCAGGTTCCACTGTTTGGCGCGGCGCAGCGCCGAATGCCCCAGAAGGTCTGGCGCGGCCAGGTGGAACAGGGTCGGACGGAACGCCTTGAGTTCGGCCAGGGTGCGCGGCGTCAGCCCCATGCCCAGACGGTATTCCGAGCGCAGCGGTATGGGCACGGAGGGCACGGAAATCAGCGTGCCATTGTGCTGAAGCGCCGCCTCGCGGGCGGTCGGTGCAAACACCAGCACGGGGATGTTGTGCACTTCGAGATAGCCCACCAGGCGGTTCAGCGCCCGCGCCGGGCCGTCCATGACATAGTTGTAATTGCCGGAAAACAACGCCACACGCAGCGGACGCTCCACGGGGATTTCCCTGTTCATGTCAAACAGTCTCGTTTGGCCGGTGTTCTTGACTGGCGCATGTTATGGCGCCCTGCTGGCGCCCAGGCAAGCCGCGAAGCGCAACAGCCCTGCCTTTGTGCTCATGCCTTCGCATCCCGCCGGGCTCTTGAAGGCCAGCACAAAAGCCTGCATATGAAAGGCATGACGGAACGCAGGGCAAAACCGCAAATCGTTTCCCTGACCCCGGCCGCGGCGCGGCGGGTCAAGGAAATCATGGCCGAACGCGGCAAGGGCTATTTGCGCGTTGGCGTCACCAATGGCGGCTGTGCGGGCATGGAATACACCATGGACTATGCCGATGCGCCGCAGCCGCTCGATGAAGTGGTCACCGACAAGGATGTGACCATTCTGGTCGATGCCGCCGCCGTGCTGTTTCTGCTGGGCTCAAAGATCGATTACGAAACCACGGCGCTGCATTCCAAATTCGTCTTTCACAATCCCAATGAAACCGATGCCTGCGGCTGTGGCATCAGCGTCACCATCGAGCCGGCCAAGGCGCTTTAGGGCGTTTCACGGGCTGCGCCGGGCGCTGGCGAAAATTCACGTTTGATTTCGCCGTCAAATGCTGGCAGTGTTATATTAGAACACACGAATAAACGCTATTGGGGAGCTATGGCGTGACTGGAAATCCGTTTGCCACGGTGAAGGAAGAGGTGGACCTGACGCCGCAGGTCGCGGACGAGGTCAAATGCACCACCTGCTATATGTGCGCCTGCCGCTGCGGCATCAGGGTGCATCTGAAAAACGGCAAG
>JALWUB010000401.1 GCA_026993275.1 Robiginitomaculum sp.
GCCATCAGGCGGGTGTTCCGGCGCACCGCCGTGGCGCTATAGCTTTGCATTGCAAACTATAGTTTGCAATGATATAATGCCCTATGGTCAAGGCTGCCCACGCAAGAACCGTCTTGTTTTATCGGGACAAAAAGGGCGTTGAGCCTTTTACCAAATGGCTGTTTGGATTGAAAGATGCTACGGCTCGAAGGCGCATTCTGATCCGGTTGCGGCGGCTGGAACAGGGAAACTATGGCGACTGCAAGCCGGTCGGAGACGGTGTGGCGGAATTAAGGCTGTTCTTTGGCTCTGGCTATCGGATTTATTTTGGGGAAGACGGCGATACCATCGTCATCATCCTGAACGGCGGCAGCAAAGCCAGCCAGCACCGCGATATCAAACGGGCCAAAGCGTATTGGAAGGATTATATGCACTATGGCAAATCGGAAACTTAGAAATCTTGACGCGGTTGAGGAAGCCTATTTGCGCGAACACCCGGATGAAATGGACGCCTATATCCGTGATATATTCGAGGAGTTTGCACAAACGCAAAACGCATCGGCCCTGCTCGCCTCCTTGCGTGTGATTGCCCGGGTCAAGGGCATATCCGATATTGCCGCGCATATCGGCGTGACCCGTCAGGGATTGCAAAAAGCGCTGTCCGCCAAGGGCAATCCGCGATTCGAGAACATCAATGCCATCATGAACGCCTTTGGATACCGCCTGATGCCGCAGAAAATTGACCGTGATGTGGCCTAAGGGATACAGGCAGGGGGCGGGCCTGACAGTTCCGGCACTGCGTCCTGCGCATCCCGCTTGCGCAAAACGATTTTACCGGCTGGAGAAATGGTCTAGCGTGCCGCCATGATACAGGATTTCTCCGTCAAGGGCGGGCCGGAGCTTGGCCGCGCCCATCTGCCATTGCTGCGCGCCGAGATGAAACGGCGCGGGCTTGATGGCTTCATTGTCCCCCATGAGGACGAATACCAGAACGAATACCTGCCCGCAGCCACCGACCGGCTGGCCTGGCTGACCGGCTTTACCGGCTCCGCCGGGGCGGCAGTGGTGATGCAGGACGAGGCGGTGCTGCTGGTCGATGGGCGCTATACGCTGCAGGTGCGCGCCCAGGCCGACAACAGCCTGTTCGGCTTTGCCGATCTGGTCAGCGAAGGTGTTGCCGGCTGGCTGCGCAGCCATGCCCGCAAGGGCGATGTCATCGGCTATGACCCGCGCCTGTTCACCCCCGATGCGCTGGCCGGCATCGGGGCCGCCGCCAGGGAGGCGGGAGCGAAACTGGCGGCCCAGGACAGCAACCCCGTTGATGCGGTGTGGCAAGACCGCCCGCCCATGCCGGATGCGCCCTTGCGCGTGCAGCCGCTGGAGTTTGCCGGCCAGCCCCATGGCGAAAAGATCGCGCACATTGCCAAAACCCTGCAAGACGAACACGCCAATGCCGCGGTGATCACGGCGCCCGCCTCCATCGCCTGGCTGTTCAACATTCGCGGCGGCGATGTTGCCTGCTCGCCGCTGCCGCTGAGCACGGCACTGGTGCGCGCGGACGGCAGCGCGGCGCTGTTCGTCAGGCCTGAAAAGGTCACCGATGCGGTGCGCGCGCATTTGGGCAACAGCGTCGCCATTTGCGATGAAGGGGCGCTCGCCGGGGCCCTGGAAGAGCTCAGGGGCAAGACCGTTGCGCTCGACCCCAAAAGCGCCTCGGCCTGGATGTTCGATGCGGTCAAGAAGGCCGGTGCCCGGGTGTGCCGCGCCGATGATCCGTGCGCCCTGCCCCGCGCCTGCAAGAATGCGGTCGAGATCGAGGGCGCGCGCCGTGCCCACATCCGCGATGGCGCGGCGCTGACCCGGTTCTTGCATTTCATGGCCGGTCCCGAAGGCCAGTCCGGCGAAATGGACGAGATCAGCGCCGCCATGAAGCTGGAAGAGTTCCGCCGCCAGACCGGCGAACTGCAGGACTTGTCTTTCGAGTCCATTTCCGGCGCCGGGGCCAATGGCGCCATCGTCCATTACCGGGTGACCACGGCCAGCAATGCCAGGCTGGAGCGCGGCACGCTGTATCTGATCGATTCGGGCGGGCAATACCGCGACGGCACCACTGACGTCACCCGCACCATCGCCATTGGCGCGCCCACGGCGGAAATGCGCCAGCGCTTCACCCTGGTGCTCAAGGGCCATATCGCCCTGGCCCGCGTGCGGTTTCCGCAAGGCACCACCGGCACCCATCTGGACACACTGGCGCGCACCGCCCTGTGGCAGGCCGGGCTTGACTACGCCCATGGCACCGGCCATGGCGTCGGCTCCTATCTTGGCGTGCATGAAGGCCCGCAGCGCATCGCCAGAGCCTGGAATGACGTGGCGCTGCAGCCCGGCATGATCGTTTCCAACGAGCCGGGCTATTACAAGACCGGCGCCTATGGCATCCGCATCGAAAACCTGCAGGTGGTCAGCGAAGCGGCGCCCGTTGACGGCGGCGACATCCCCATGCTCGGCTTTGAAACCCTGACGCTGGCGCCCATCGACCGCGCCCTGATCGTGCCGGACATGCTCAATGCGGAAGAAAAGAACTGGCTGAACGCCTATCACGCGCGGGTGCTGGCGGTGCACAGCCCGGTGCTGGACGAGGACCAGGCCGCCTGGCTGCAGCGCGCCTGCGCGCCGGTCTGAATCCGGACAGAAATGGCGGTTAGCGTGGCCGCCTTGGTCAGGCTTTCTGTGCACCCATTTTCTGCATCCCGGATCAAGGCGTTTGCGGTGATGAGCAGTTTTGACATGATCACAATGAGGACAATTTCGGGCAGTGTCCCAGCCTTGGAGAGCGCATCCAGAAAAAGCAAAGTTGTATAACCCTCCTGTAGATTCACAGAATGGGCAAGCCAATTGGGTTCAGACCCTGGCTATTTGTTCCAGCAACAGAAAAGTGCCCCATCACTTGCGGCCCATGCTGGCCCTGCATCTACGCCTGCAGCAGGCCAGGCAGTTTTTGCAAGGTGCGCAGGCACAGCCGGATCTGTTCGAGGCTGACATATTCATCCGCCTTGTGGGCCTGGGCAATGCTGCCGGGGCCGCACACCACAGCCGGCATGCCGGCCTGCTGGAACAATCCGGCCTCGGTGCCATAGGAAACCACGCGGGTTTCATTGTCGCCGGTGAGCAGGCGGGCAATGTGTTCGGCGGCGCTCTCCGGCTCGGCGCGCAGGGGCGGTGCCGCGCTCAGGCACTCCACCGTGATGCGGGCTTCTGGCGCGCTCTTGCGCATTTGCGCCTGCACCTGTGCCACCTTGCGGGCAAAGCGCGCCTCGATGGCGGCCTGGTCATCGCCGGGGGTGAGGCGCAAATCCCACAGGAAGGTGCATTCGCGGGCCAGGATGTTGACCGCCGTGCCGCCCTTGAC
>JALWUB010000402.1 GCA_026993275.1 Robiginitomaculum sp.
TTTGCCATCGAGACGCCGCTGATGGCGCTCTCCAAGGCGCAAAGCTGGCAGCTGGCGGAGGATCTGGGCGGCGCGGCGCTGGTGGACCTCATCATTGAACACACCCACACCTGTTATCTGGGCGAACGGAAGGCGCGCCATGCCTGGGGCTATGGCTGCGGCGCCTGCCCGGCCTGCATGCTGCGGGCGCGCGGCTGGGAAGACTGGCGGGCCGGGTCATGAGCTATGCGGTCAAGGAAATGTTCCTGACCCTGCAGGGCGAGGGTGCGCACACCGGCCGCGTCGCCGTGTTCGTGCGCTTCTCGGGGTGCAATCTGTGGTCCGGGCGCGAGCAGGACCGCCAAAGCGCGCAGTGCCGCTTTTGCGATACCGAGTTTACCGGCACCGATGGCCCTGGCGGCGGCCGGTTCGCCAGTCCCGAAGCCCTGGCGCAGGCGGCCCGGTCGCTGTGGCCCGGCGGTGGAGCGCCCTTTGTCGTCTGCACCGGCGGCGAGCCTCTGCTGCAGCTTGATGTGCCGCTGATCGGCGCCCTGCATGAGGCGGGCTTCCAGATCGCCGTGGAAACCAATGGCACGATTGCCGCGCCGCCCGGCATAGACTGGCTGTGCGTCAGCCCCAAGGCGGATGTGCCGCTCAAGCAGACAAGCGGCGACGAGCTGAAGCTGGTCTATCCGCAGGAGGAAAACAAACCGGAAGATTTCGAAGGGCTCGACTTTGACCGTTTTGTGCTCCAGCCCATGGACGGGCCGCGCCGGGTGGACTATACGGCCCGCGCGATCGAGTATTGCCTGTCACACCCCCAATGGGGCCTCAGCCTGCAGAGCCACAAATGGACCGGGATTTCCTGAACCGCTATGAGCGCCTCAAACGCCGCCCGGCGCGCATCAGCCGCGCCGCCTGGTTCGAGGCCGCCCACCATCTGGCCGAATGCGCCGATGGCCAGGGCTATACCCGCCTGCATGGCCATTCCTTCAAGGTGACGTTAAGCGTCGCGGGCACGCCTTCGGGGGCCAATGGCTGGGTCGAGGACCTGGCGCGCCTGCGCACCGTGCTCGACGAGATCCGCGGGACGCTCGACCACGCCTGCCTCAATGACATAGACGGCCTGCAAAAACCCTCGCTGGAGCGCCTGTGCGCCTGGATCGCCGCCTTCGCCTTGCCGCGCCTGCCCGGCCTTTGCGCCGTCACCGTCGCCCGCCCGTCGCTGGATGAAAGCTGCACGCTGGAGCTGGAACAGGACTGACCAGGGCATTTCCCGAAAAAGCCTGTCCCGGATCCCGGTCCAGGATGGGCTTTTTCGAATAAGACGTGCAGCAAAACAACAGGATAGAGTGCGGTTTTGATGCTATCAAACCGTTCAGCGCTCTAAGGCGCCGTTCGGGGCAGTCTTCCTCTTTCCAGCACGGCTGCCTGCAATTCGTGTCGTTCCGGGAAAACGAAGTTGACCTGGCGTCCTTCTCTTCTTCGGCTGCCTTGCGGTCCCTTCTCCCGCAAGTGGGGGAAGGGATGCTCTTCATCTTCGATGGGCTCAGAGCCTGCCCCGGCCTGCGCATTGCCTCTCACTGGCAGGCCAGGCATTCCTCATAGTCGGTGGGGGCGGCGGCGTGCAGGGCGCCTTCGGCTTTCGCGCTTTCGGCGCCATTGGCGAAGGCGGTGCGCTGCACCGATTTGGAGCGGCAGTAATAGAGCGACTTGACGCCCTTTTCCCAGGCCGACCAGTGCAGCATGTGCAGGTCCCATTTGCTGACATTGCCGGGCAGGAAGACATTGACCGATTGCGACTGGCAGATCAGCGGCGCGCGGTCGGCGGCATGTTCGATGATCCAGCGCTGGTCAATCTCGAAGGCGGTGCGGAAGGTCGCCTTTTCGTCATCGCTCAAGATGTCCAGATGCTGCACCGAGCCTTCATGCTCCAGAATGCTGTCCCAGACCTGCGCGGTGTTGGCGCCCTTCTCCTCAAGCAGGCGCTCGAGCTGGGCATTGCGCACGGTGAACGAGCCCGACAGCGTCTTGTGGGTGTAGATGTTCGCCGGAATCGGCTCGATCCCGGCCGAGGCGCCGCCGCAGATGATCGAGATCGAGGCCGTCGGCGCAATCGCCATCTTGTGCGAAAAGCGCGCTTTCAGCCCGGCATCGGCGGCATCGGGGCAGGGGCCGCGCTCTTCGGCGAGCTTCACCGAGGCGGCATCGGCGCCGCGGCGGATGTGCTTGAAGATCTGCAGGTTCCAGGACTTGGCCAGGGCCGATTCGAACGGCACGCCCTGCGATTGCAGGAAGGAGTGAAAGCCCATCAGGCCAAGGCCGACCGAGCGCTCGCGCGTGGCCGCATAGACGGCGCGGGCCATTTCCGGGGGGGCGCGGTCGATAAAGTCCTGCAGGACATTGTCGAGAAAGCGGTAAATGTCCTCGATGAAGGTCGGGTGTTCGCGCCATTCAAGGAATTTTTCCGCATTGACCGAGGACAGGCAGCACACGGCAGTGCGCTCCTTGCCCAGATGGTCCGGGCCGGTGTGCAGCATGATCTCGGCGCACAGATTGGACTGTTTCACCGAAAGCCCGAGATCGCGCTGGTGGCGCGGCATGGCGCGGTTCACCGTGTCGGAAAAGATGATGTAGGGCTCGCCGGTCTGGATGCGCAGCTCCAGCAGCTTTTGCCACAGCTTGCGCGCCTTGACGGTCTTCACCGGCTTGCCGGTCTTGGGGCTCAGAAGGTCAAAATCCGCATCATCGCGCACCGCTTCCATGAAGGCGTCGGTGATGTTGACGCCGTGGTGCAGATTGAGCGCCTTGCGGTTGAAATCGCCCGACGGCTTGCGAATCGACAAAAACTCCTCGATCTCCGGGTGGTGGATGTCGAGATAGACCGCCGCCGAGCCGCGCCGGAGCGAGCCTTGCGAAATCGCCAGGGTCAGCGAATCCATCACCCGCACAAACGGGATGATGCCCGCCGTGTGCCCCTTTTCGCCGACCTTTTCGCCGATCGAGCGCACCCGGCCCCAATAGGTGCCGATGCCGCCGCCATTGGAGGCCAGCCAGACGTTTTCGTTCCAGGTGTCGACAATGCCGGTGAGCGAATCGCTGACCGAGTTCAGATAGCACGAGATCGGCAGGCCGCGCTGGGCGCCGCCATTGGAGAGCACCGGCGTCGCCGGCATGAACCACAGGTCCGACATGTAGTCGTAAAGCCGCTGGGCATGCTCCGGATCATCGCCATAGGCAGTGGCGACGCGGGCGAACATGTCCTGATAGCTTTCACCAGGCAGAAGATAGCGGTCGCGCAGGGTGGTCTTGCCAAATTCGGTCAGGTTGGCGTCCTTGGCATGGTCAATCCGGATGCCGTTCACAAGGCGCAAATTGGCGCTCCGGGCCGTCTCCGGCGCCGC
>JALWUB010000403.1 GCA_026993275.1 Robiginitomaculum sp.
CTATCAGGCCTGGCATGAGCGCACGGCCATGCTGCTGATCGCCCAGCACTGCAAGGCCCTGGACCGGCTGGAGCAGGCGGCCTTGCTGTCCGGCCAGGTTCAGGCCCGCGGCGCCTTGTTGCGCAGCGGCAAGGATCCGGAGGCGCTGGACACCGTTCAGGACGGCCTGATGCGCCGCGTCCAGAACCTCTCCTGCGCGGATAACAAGGTGCAAAACGAGATTGCCCGGATGCATGATGCCGCACGGCTGTGGGCACATCTTGTGGACATGCGCTTTCCGGGACGCTGGCAGAGCTGGACGGCGCGCCGCGATGACGCCCGCAGCAAGCCGCGCTGGCGCGTGCGCACATCCTTGCTGGGGCCAGGCAACAGCACGCTGGACTTTGGCCTGGTGGCCAGCGGGGCGCAGCTGTTTCTGGCGCTGGCCACACCGGCGGACGTGCCGCCATCGCAGGTGGTCCTGCTCATGCGCGATCCGCAAAAACTGGCACAGCCCATGGCGCCCGAACTGATGCGTCTGATGCGGCGCAACGGCGGCCGCCTGGCCAGTCTGATGCCGCCGCCCAGCGTGTTGCAGGGCTTTGTGGCGGTGCAAAAACTCCCGGCGCCGGACAGTTTGGTCATGGATGAAGAGGGCAGGGTGCACAAGGCCGTGCTGTTCCGGTTTTCCGCGGCGGCGCTCCGTGCCTTCAGCGCTCTGGACCCGCGCGACGTGGCGGCGCTCAAGCTGCATTATTCAAAACGCTCCGGCATCCGCCCCCGGCAGCAGATGGTGTATGTCGAACGGGCCGATTTTAACGCCGCCCGCCTGTTCGCCGAAACCACCGCCGGGGACCTGGACAAGGCCCCGGTCGCGTTTGCTGTTGCCGGGTCTGCACGGCAGAAATAATGCGGCTGACGCACGCCAGCGTCTGACTTCAAACGAGCCGTTAATGCCGCTCTTCGCCCGGAGCCAATGCCTATGGCCCTGGCACGGCGCGCGTATCGTGGACACCCCAGATATCAAGGCGGGTGTCCTGGTCTTCCATGACCATGGCAAGGGAATGGCCGGGGATGAACTGGCCTGCGAGCACGCCCGTGCCCGCCAGGCCGGTGAAGCTGCCGGGGGCGGCATTGTCATTGGCCGGGCGCAACTGCATGGGCAGGGTCACGCCATCGCTCTCCAGCCAGGCGCCGCCATTGGCGCGCACATAGAGCGTGCCGGGCTTTTGCGCATGGCGCAGGCCGGTGCTCTTGCGCACTGTCACTGCCCAGCGCCCCTGGGGTAGAGCCGGGGCGGCCAGCACCGGCGCATCGGCGGGAGCGGCCACGGTGACAGCGGCGCTGGTTTGCGAGAGGCTGGTGCCGTCTGCGGCGCGCTTGATGCGCAGGAATACCCGCGCATTGGCCGGATCCAGCGGGATGCCGCCAGCGGACTGGTCGTCCACAAACACCGCAAAGAAGGCCGGTGTGGCGCCAATTACCGTATCAACCGACAGGCCCTGCGCCGATGTGCAGATCGAACTGGCATCGGTCTGGCACAGCCGCAAGCGCAGGCCGAGTGCCGCATTGCCGGTGTCCACCGAGACCGTGACTGCCGTATCCTGGCTGCCCGCCGCATCGCCCGGGCCGATATTGATGGCCGAGATGGTCATGAAACTGGTGCCGCCGGAGGGGACATGGATAATGCCATCGGCCTGGGGCGTGGCATTGATGGACAGGATATCCGGGCCGGGCGCCCCGAAAATGGACAGATAGGCGGTGTTGACCCCGGGAATGGCATCGGTGCTGGCGTTGTCACAGACAAAGTCCGGGAACACATTCGTGCCCGCGCTGGTGGCCGTGGGCGTCAGCGACAGGATAAAGTGGCGCGTCTGCCCGGCCGTGAGGTCAAAGAGGCTGTCCGCGGGCCCGATGGGCGCGTTTGACGCATCGGTTGGCTGATAGCTGAGGCTGACCGGGTCACCGGCGGCCACCGTGATGGTGCAGCTTTGCGCCGGATTGGTGCCGGAATTGATCACCGAGGCAAACACGGTCATCGCCGGCCCGCCCGGGAAATAGCCGGTGCGCGAGCCTGGCAGCACCGAGGAGACAAGAGTGGTTGTGCCGGTATTGGTCAGGGTAAAGCGCGCATCCACCGCCCGGTCCTGGTCCATGGTCACGGTGCAAGTGCCGGAGCCGGTGCACGCGCCGCTCCACAGGCCAAAGGCAGAGTTGGCGCCAGCGCTTTGCGACAGGCTCACCGAGGTGCCCGCGGCAAAGCTGAACGAACAGGTGCTGCCGCATGCAATCCCCGCCGGGGCGCTGCTCACCGTGCCGCTGCCGAGGCCGCTTTTGCTCACCGTCAGGGTGAACAGGCCCAGCACCTTGGATGTTGGCGCAGACGTGACCGCTTCGGCGGTGCCAAAGCCATCGGTATAGCTGACGGTGACGGTGATGGTCTTGCCGACATCGGCCTGGGTGAGCGTGTAGGTTGTGCCCGTTGCTCCGGCTATCACCGCGCCGCCGCGCTTCCACTGATAGGAGAAGGTACCCAGCCCATCGGCATCGGCAATGCCAGAGGCATCGGCGGTGAGGGTCTGCCCCTTGACGGCCGTGCCAGATATGGTGACCGTGCCGGTGGGCGCATCATTGACATTGGCGACCGCGCCGGTGGCCGCCGAGGTGACGGATTCCGCCGTGCCCAGGCCATCGGTATAGCTGACGGTGACAGTGAAGGTGCTGCCGACATCGGCCTGGGTGAGCAAAAGCGTGCTGGCCGTGGCGCCACTTATCGCTGTGCCGTTCTTGCGCCATTGATAACTGAAAGCCCCCAGCCCGTCCGCATCGGCCAGTCCGGACGTATCGGCGCTGAGGGTCTGGCCCTGCGCCGCCGTGCCCGCAACGGCCACGAACCCGGTGGGCAGGCTGTTGGCGCCAGCGCCCTGCACGGCGAAGGTATAGGGGTTTTCATTTGAATCATCATTGGCAATTCTGATGGTGGCGCTGCGCGAGCCAAGCCCGCCGGGGTCAAAGGTGACGGTGAAGCTGGTATTGCCCGCCGCCGCCACCGGGCTTGCCGGCTGGGCGGTGACGGCAAAGTCTGCCGCATTGGCCCCGCTGACCGCCACTTTCGGAGCGCCGGAAAGCGTAAGATCAGCGCTGCCCAGGTTCTGAATGGTAAAGCTGTGGGCAACACTGCCGCCAGATGCGGCCACGGTTCCAAAATCGGTGTCATCTGCTGCCGAGGGGGTGGTGTCGCCATCGGCAATGCTCATGCCCATGCCGGTGACATCAATCTCCGGCGCCAGGGCGCCATTGCCCTGGATGGAGAAATCATAAATGCCTTCGCTGGCGTCATTGCTGGCAATGGAGAGTGTGGCCGTGCTGGCGCCCACAGCGGCGGGGTCATAGCGCACCACAA
>JALWUB010000404.1 GCA_026993275.1 Robiginitomaculum sp.
GTCTTAATCCCTTTTTCTTCAGGGCATGTCTTCGAACGCCTCGTCATGAATCTTGCCGAGTTTCCAATGGGTTGGCGGCAGGGTTGGGAAAAATGCACGACCGTGCAGGAGCTAACCCCTCTGTCCGCCTGTCCATCCCAAAAAGATCAACAATTTCAAAGAGCATTTTTCTCGTTGGTGTGCATTGCCGGCCGGAGCCGGTCCAGGGTCCACAACATGACCATAGCATGCTCCTGGCGCCCGGCAAAGCGCTCAATCCTGATCCGGACAGGCCCGCCAGCAATGGTGAAACCGCTCATAAAGCGCATCATGCACGCCTTCGCTCCAGGGCGGACGCCCGTAAAGCCGCGCCCAGGCATTGCTGCCAAAGGGATAAAGGCGCACATCATCTTCCCCCCGGTCGATCACTCCCTCCAGGGCCGCGGCCAGATCATGGCCGACAGCATGCCCCCCGGGCAGCCAGAACAGGGAGTATTGCAGGCGATACCCGGCCCGGCCGACAAGCTTGTAAACCTTGCGCCATCGTTTGGGCGCGCTGATGTCATAGGCCACGAGCCAGCCCATCATTGCCGCCTTTCCTGCTTGGAGAACCCCGGCTGATGCTGATGCGTCAGTTCCAGCAAATGCCGGTACAAGCGCATCACGTCACGCACCAGAGAGCGGCGCAGGGCCGGCACGGTTGCTTCCACAGCCCTGGCCAGGGCCGGGCCGGTAACCGGCCGGGGCTTCAGGCCATCCTTGCGCAGGGCCTTTTGCAAGGCCTTGCGTCCCTGGCTGGTGGTGGCCCGCCGGGCCAGCCGCCACAAGATGATCTGGGCAAAGAGCGGCGCCAGGTTGCGGTCCGGGTCCGGGTCACTGCCCAGCCAGCGCGCCGGACACCCGCCCTCGCGCAAAAAGCGCTGGGCCAGCAGCAGCGCAAAGCTGCGCATTTCGTTTTCAAGGCGCTGGCGGCGCGCCCGCGACAGAGGCCCGGCGGCGCGCAGGATCATGGTCTGGGCGGCGCTCCAGCCCATGCGTGCCGCCAGCGCCGGATCCGGCAGCCGCAAGGCCCGCGCATGGCGCGATATTTCCGCCCGGCGCCAGTCTTCCAGCCGGTCCGGCCAGTCCTGCTGGTCTGCGAACCGGTCCAGGGTGCTGGCCAGGCTGGTGCGCCGGGTGTTGCAGGGCATCAGCAGGGCCTTGATGCGCCCCTCGCCATCGAGAATGCCCACGGCAATGCCTGCCTGGCCCAGGGCGGCCAGCGCCTCGCTCTGCCACCAGACATCGCCGCGCGCCGTCACCTGGTCAATCCGGTTCATGGGATGGAGCCGGTCTGCCTGGTCTGGCGTGCTGATGCGCAAGGCGGCTGATTCCCTGTATACATCACAGCGCTTTTCAGTGCCGTCCAGCACCAGATGGGCTCTGGTGCCCGGCGCGGGCATGGTCTTGCTCACGGGGCTTCTCCCGGCCAGATGTCCTTTTGCGCGCGCAGCCAGTGCACGGCAAAGCGGGCATGCTGGCGCGCCAGCCTGCGCAAGGGAGCGGCCTGTGCTTCCCAGGCCGTGTAAAAATGCTGCCGGCCGGCCTTGGCCAGCAACATGCCGCCTTCCGGCGTGGCCTTGAAATGCCGCGCTGTCAGGGTGCGGCGGGCAAAAAGGCCCTGGGTGAAGCGATCGACCAGCGGGCGCAAGGGCTCGACCAGATCCAGCGACAAGGCCGGGCGGCCATGGCCAAGGCCGTGCAGGGCACCTATGGCCGTATCCAGCCCGGCCAGGGCAGCGGCCCGGCCCGCCTCGAAGACAGCCAGCGTGTAGCCCAGGGAGAGCACCGCATTGACCGGGTCTGGCGGCGGCCGGCGCTTGCGGGCCTCAAACCCCAGCGATGGCGCAAAGAAGGCCTTGTAACTGCTGAAATAGCCGGCGGCTGCCGCGCCTTCCATGCCGCGCAGCCAGTCCAGACCAGGCCCGGACTGCTGCACGATCTGCTCTTGTGCCGTCTTTGTCGCGCGCAGGCCAGAAGCTGCCTTGCGGGCCCCGCCCGGGCAGGAATGCGCAAGGGTTTCCAGCACCCGGCGCTGACGGTGCAGCTTGGCCAGAACCAGCATGCGCGCCAGCTGGCATCGCGTTCGTGCATCCGCACAGGCCAGAACCTGGGCCACACGAATGCCCGCATCATTGTGCACGCCGCCATGAAAGCGCGCGCCCGGCTCGCTGCGCCTGCCGGACAGAAACAGCACGGATATGCGCCGCTCCCATAGTTGTGCGAGAAGCCCGGAAGTGCATGTCGCCGCGCCCCTGATGATCAGACGCTCCATGCCCCGCAAGGGAATGCGCCGGGGCCCGGCATCGGGCACACGCAGCTCCAGCGCGCCATCGCGATAGCCCAGAGCCGCATCCTTGCGGTCGATATAGACAGCCGCAACCATGGCTCAGCCCACAAAGATGACGGGGTCATCCTCGGCCAGCACCGCGCGGCCCAGGGCCATGGCCTGGTCAAAACGGGGCAGCAGGAAAGCCAGCCGGTCTTCGCGCACATCCACATGGGCAAACAGGCCGGCCCCCATCTTCTGGCGCTCGGCGGGCAAGAGAAAACATTCCCAGACGGATTTCTGGCCGCCATGGGCCCAGTGGCTGACAGCAGCCCGCGTTCGGGCCAGACGGCGCGGTTCGCTGATGTCATAGGCAGACAGGATGCATTGGCGGGTCATGTGTCCTCCATGAAGACCGGGGATCGTCCGCCCTCATTCTTCATGGATCAGCGCCGCTGGCCAGCCATGACAAGCTTGGCATGTGCCGGCAGGCTATGCGGAATCAGAACCCTTTTGGCAGATGATCTGGCAGTTGCGGCAGGGTGGGCCGGCCCAGCAGGTCTTCCCAGAGGACCGCCTTCTTGTCATCAAACCAGGCCTTGGCCAGCACCCAATCACGTTCACCAAGCGGCTTGAACCCGTGCGCCAGAATCGAATTATTGCGATTGCCCTGCCAATTTGGTGGGTTCTCCTTCCAGATACGGGCCAGTTTATCCTTTGGGTCCTTGCAGGCGAGGTAATCCCTTGCATCTTTGAGGCCCAGCGGCACCGTTTCAGACGGCTTGCCGGTTTTGTGGTCCTCTCTGGGGCGCTGTTTCTCTCTTATTTCTGGCGGGAGATCAGCAAGAGGCACAGTTTTGGTGTTGATGCCAAAACGCTCATGAAGCCGGGCCTGCACGCTCGCTTCTGCCAGCCGGTAAAGCCGCGCAATGGCATCGTCAAACTGCCCCCTGTGCGCCCGGCGCAGGGCATTCAGCCACAAATCCTCAACCAAAAGCACGGACGGCAATCCCTTGACTCCCGCCAAGGCTTTCAGGCGGCCATCCAGCCTTGCCTGCACCAGCAATTCCGCCCAGGGCGCACCGTTTTCATGGGCTGTCTGCCAAGCGCGAAAGGCCCCGGCGTGATCAAAACGATCCCACAGATCAAGCACGGTCAGCCAATGCTTCCAGTTTGCCAGCCGCTTCATCCAGCTTTTGGGCGGCTTGATGGCCTGCCCATCTGAGCCGCCCATCATTCTTTGGGCTGTTTCTATGGCGGCGCGGGCAGCGGCATAATCGTAAGAGCTGACGAAGCCGCGCACGGTGGTGAAAACCTGCGCGAAGCTCATCAGGTGCTGCGGGATTTCGGTGGCCGCCTCGCTGCCGCTTTCGACACGCACCAGATCGGTGCGCTTGCCCGCCATGAACTGCAGGCGCGCGCCTTCATGGCCCGTGGCCGCCATGACCAGCGCCGCCGTCATGCTCTTGGTGCCGCCGGTATAGTCGGCAATGACAGCATGATTTTTTCTGGCCAGTTCGGTCATAAGCGGTTCGATCAGGCTCAGGGCCTTGCCAGGATCGTCCGGGGGAACCTCAAGGCAATAGTACTGATCCGGGCAGCCCTCACAGTATTGCAACCCGGTGGTTTGCTTTTCCTTGCCCCCTTGCGTGTAGGTGGCCACCTTGTCCTCAACCATGTTGCGTGAAGACTCGCTGCCATCCGAGCCATTGGAGACCACGAACACCGCATAATCGGGGCGGATGGTCCTGAGAGCCGTCTGCAAGGGCTCCGGGCTGCCGCCCACGGTGAGAAACAGGGCGGTTTTCTGCTCTTCATGGGTGTCGTTCGTCATCATGCCGGGCCTTTGATCTCCGAAACCTTGATGGTTTCAATATCGCCAAAAAAATCTACCCTGACCTCCGTTGACGTTGCTGTCACATCATCCAGCAAGGTGGCTTCTTCCCCGTCCGTCAGCAATATCTTCTGGCCCCTGGCATAGCGAAGCTGGCTGCCCAGAACGGTCTGCGGGCGGGACGGCTGGCTGCGGGCATGGCCGCCTGGCCGGATGGGTGCATGGGCACCCGGCGCAGGGGGCTTTAGCCAGGCTTGCGGGGCCTGCCAGCGATCCTTGCGCACCAGCAGGGCCCAGCCAAAGGGTGCCGGATGGCCATTGAGGTTGAGCACATGGCGAGTGCTGCCTTCCCTGGCGTATTTGTTGGTTTTGGATTGCGGCCTGAAAATATTGCGAAAACCCGCCACGGATTTTGATTCTGCATGACCGGCCCAGCCAAGGCGGATGAGCGCGGCGGCGGGGTCATCGCTGTTGCGGTCAAGATGATCAAAGAGGGCCAGGGCCTGGCGCAGCCGGTTGCCAGCATCACCCTTGAAAAACTTCTCCTCCACCTCGCGCTGCCACAGGGGGGCGTGATGGGCATTCAGGGCGGCCAGAATCTGCGCCATGGTTTCCGGCGTTTTTTTGGGCCATTTCCGTCCCTCGCTGCCCAGTGCAGAGCGGCTCTTGCGCACGGCGGCATCGCGCAAGCCAATGGCCAGGGGAATGAGGGGCGGCTCGCCGCCATCAACAACAGACAGCAGGCGTTCCTTGTGGAGCTGGCCTACGCTGGCAAATGTATAGGTGCCCTCCTTTTTCTTCCAGGTATGCACCTGGTCGATGCGTGTTGCGCTTTTCAGCGGGCCACTGTCTTCAACCGTAACATCCCGCATGGGGTCGGTGTCTGTCTGGTTGTGCTGATCAAGAGCGAAGGCGCGCTGGACAAGCTGCGCGCCGCTTTTTGTAGAAAATCCTTGCAATTCGCGCGCGCACCTGGCCAGCCAGGCCGTGCGCAAGGCCCCCTTGAGCGAGGAGCCCGGCAGGAAGGGAGCGTTTGCGGCGCGGATAAAGGCGCTGATGGCATTCAGGCGCGGCTTGCCGCTGCCAAGCTCGTTTGCAGATTCTGCCCCCAGCGGAATGGTTTCCGTGACCAGGCCATGCGCTTCAGGAAGGCCCAGCACCCGGTCTATGGCCCCCTGTGCATCTTTGGCCACCCAATCCAGCATGGCCTGGCGTTCATTGGCATCCAGTCTGGCCAGCACGGCGCGGGCAGAAACCCGCTCCACCCGCCGGTTCCGGATGCGGTAGTCCTCCGGCAGCCATTCTGCTTCTTCACCACCGCCCACATGAACAGGGGTCAGGGGCACGAACAGGAATTCTGTCATGTCAAACTGCGGCTGGCTCATATCGTTGCCTCCAGCGGGGCCTCGGCAAAGGGAATGGTGACATGAAAGCCATTGAGGCCAATTTCCGGGCGCTCCGGGTGGATGCCTGTCAGCCAGCGGCCACAGGGGCCGCTGCCTTCGGGCCTGAAACTCGTTCCGGGCCTGGTCAGCAAGACCGGTTTCTTGAAAGGGGAATAACCGCAAAGCGCAATCTGCGGCCCGGCGCGGCCAAAATGCGGCTCAAGCTTCCACAGGGCATCACGCATGGTCTCTGGAGTCAGAACACCGCGGGACAAACTCATGCGCCGATCGCCCTGGCCCTTGAGCAAGTCCTTCTCTTCCTCAATTGATTCCACAACCCAGCGCCCGCGCCCGGTCGAGGCATCGCGCCCGTATCCGGCCGCACCCAGCCGGGCGAACAGGCCTTTTACAGCTTCGCCGCCATCATCCGTTTCAACATAGATGTCCACCAGGTCCGGAGAGGCTTCCCCTTTTTCCTTTTCCAGCGCAAAGCGCCAGTCTTCTTCGAGAAAGAACAGGCCGCCTTTGTCCAGCGTGCCGCGCCCCTGACGGTCAATCACATTATGGGCGGTGCGGCGTGGCAGAGCGGCATCCTTTCGAAAATCATCCGTTGCAACCGCATATTCGTTCCAGTGCCCCTGATGCGCCAGCCAGGTCTTGCGCCGCACAAGGGTGCGTTTCTTGCGCTTTTTGTGATCCTCGGGCGGGGCAGCAGTCTGCACACGCGGACGGCACAGGGGTTTGGGCAGGAAATCGTGGGGAAAGCCGTCAGAAACACGCCACAATCGCTGTGGCTGGGCAAGCCAGTCCTCCAGTGCCGCTTCGCCTTCGGCCTCGTGCTTGACCCAGCACAACTGGCCAAAGACTGTCGGACTCGCCAGGGGCGTGCCAAGCGGTGCTGTCAGCCGCAGCGTGAGACGGTAGAGTGTCATGACCGGCTCCTCAGTTCAGCGCCTGTTCCACCTTGGCCAGAATGGCCGGATCGGGTTGCTCCGGTGAAAACCGGAGGGCCTGCAGCGGCGTTTCATTGTCATCAATGCGCACGTCCTTGCCGGCAGGCCCTGTCAGCGTCAGGTTCTCAAAGCTGATGCGGCCATAGCCACGCGAGCCGGAGCCTCCCAGGGCATCCTGTTCCAGCAGGCCAAGCCCCTGCAGCAGCCAGGCGAGGCACTCGCGGTCGCGCTTGCCGCCATCACCGTCCACGTCATAAAGGCGGAAACGCGCCTCAAACTCGAACGCGGCCCCGGGGGGGACGCGTTCGGTCTGGCGGGGACCAGCTTTGCCGGCCTTTCCGGCAACGCGATCAATCAGGACCTCCGTCTTGGATTCGGTCAGTTCACGCCCGGCCTCAAGCACCTTGGCACGCCAGTTTTTGTTCAGCATGGCATCGCGCATCAACAGGCGCGTGGGACCGGCACTCCAGGCCTCTTTTTTTGCTGGCGTGCCGAAAATGCGCAAAACCGGATCTTCGGGATCACAGCCGTCGTTCCCGCCGGTCCACGGACTGCCGTCCTGCGAGACCTTGTTGAAGGCCCATTCGAGCAAGAAGCGCAGCTTGCCCTTGAGAGACGAGCCGGGAATATAGGGATCACCCTCCGGCGTCTTGACCACCGGGTTGTCAATGCCGCCTATTTCGACGGCATCCTTGCCGGCACCGATGTGCAGCCCGGTATTGATCACGATCCTGCCCTTGAGCAAGGCCTGCCCGCAGGACCTAATGGGGACGCTGTTCTCTGTCATGTTCATTCTCCTGATCTGATCGGCAACTGCCTTCAACCCTTCCTGTTTTTCTTTGCTTCTTCCTTTTTCTCAAAGACCTTGTGCCAGGCCACGACGGCCTCGAAATGACGCACAAAATGGTCAAAATCGGCCAGGGTCTTGACCAGCCGGGCATGATATTCGGCGAAATCGGCCAGGGGTTTACGGTCCTCGTCGCGCGCTGCCGTATAGGCCGTTGAGGCCTTGAGCATGGCCATGGCCACCTGGGCATCGCTGTCGGCAGGCTTGTTGCCGGTCTCCGCACTCAGGTCAAAACGGCGCTTGTCGGCCATGGCGGAGCCGAAGAAACGGCGCACCTGCGACGTTTTTATGCGAGCCCACAGTTTTGCCTCAGCCTGCGCTTCTTCGTCAAAGAGTTCCGGACGCAGATTGCCTTCTCTGTCCGTATAGGATTTTGGCTGCAGCGGCGGAGGCTTTTGCCCGGATTGAAAGCCTCTGTTGTGTTGTGACTGTGCCATGGTCATCTTCCTTTCAGCGGTTGCGGTAGAGCGCATGGGTGAGGACGAAGCGGGCAAGGCCGGAATAACCTTGCTCGCGCAGGTCCTGATCGAGGCCAAAGAGCCTGGTCAGCATGCCGAACAGGCGCGCCTGCTCGGGGTCTGTGAAATGCTTGGGCAACTGCCGCGCCAAGTGATAACCCAGACGGGCCTTCCAGACATAATCGCCGGGCCGGATCTTGTTTTTGATACCTGACTTGCGACTGGCAAGGCGGCGGCGCGAATCGTCCAGGGACAAGAGGCGATAGAGGCCGCTGGTCGAGAGCAGGTCTTCACGCATGGCCAGGTTCAGCTCTTCCGCCTGTTTCAGTGCTCCGGCATAGTCCGGCCAGGTCATGGGAGAGGAGGAAATGGCACAAACCCGGTTGCGGCCGCTTTCCTTGGCCCTTTCCAGCCTGTCTTCAGCCTCCAGGGCGGCAATCGAAATGGGCGTGCGGGCATCGAACAGCGCCAGACCAGCCGACAGGGTCAGGTCGGGATTGCCAAGGGAAAATCGGGCAAAATCTTCCTGCAGGTCACGAGCCAGATTGAACATGTCCCGCCAGGGCCCGACCAGAAAGAGGTCATCCCCGCCGGCATAAACCGTGTAGGTATCGGGGTAATGCTGTTTGAGCCACCAGGGCAGGCGGATGGTAAAATAACCATCCAGCATGCGCGAGAGCGCCGATTCGCGCGCAAGGCTCCAGCGCTCGCCAAGCCCGGATCCAAAGATCTGTCCCAGCCGGTCCACATCCGCCTTGAGCACGGCCAGCATGGGACGGCCCAGGCGCGTGCCGTTCACCAATTCGGTGGAATCGTGAGCAAGAGCCGCAAAGGTCTTGATGTGGCCAGCCTGTATCTCATCGGAGTCGTCCCGGTCATCGTCCATTTGGCGATAAGCCTTGAGCGTCTCTTCATCTTCCCCGAACAGGGGAACATAGGCCTGGTTGTGACGAACCGGGGCAGGACCATGGGCGGCTTCGTCAAAACGCCAGCCCAGTTCGCCATCATGCGCCGCTCTGCCTTCGCCCAGGGGAAGAAGAACATTGCCGCCAAAAATGCTGTCTGCATCTTTCGCTGAAATCTTTCCGGGCGCCATGATGATGGCCCGGGCCTTGGGAAACCGCTGGCCATTTTCATGCTCAGCCCTGCAGGCCACGCAGTGTCCATCCTCCTCTTGCGCGGGCCGGACACCGCAGGCTGCGCATACCCCGTGGGGATAGCGCATGTCCTGCACGGCCCTGGACGCTGGCCCCTGCAATTGGCGCAGCTTGGCTGCCTCAATGGCGTAACGCAGCTGTTGCCTGACCTTCCGGCTGCGCCTGATGGCGGGCGCCTTGTCCCTCTTCTCTTCTGGCAGTGGATAAAGATCGCCAGGCGCAAAGGGTTCGCTCAAGGCCAGGCCAAGACCCAGATCACCGCAATACTGACCGGCCAGCCAGTCATCGAAGGCACTGCGCAGTTCATCGACCTTGCGCCGCATGGTGTCTTCGCCCAGTTCAGGCAACAGCAGGGTAAAGCGCCCGCCGGCACTTTGCAGGGCCGCAGAGGTTGGCATGTCAAAAGCGATGAGGATTTTGCGAATGGCCATTTCCGCAATCAGCTGAAAACGCAGGGACCGGCCGCGCAAAATGCGATTCAATCCCTTGACCTGTTCGCTTTTCAGACGAAACAGGGTCGATTGCAGGCCGGAAAGATCGCCCACCAGAAAGCGCAACTTGTTTCTGTGCGGATCCCTTATGGCGTCAATGTCCGTGAGTTCTTCACGGGCCTTGTGGTGGTGATACAGGGCCGCAGCAAACCCGGCCACCGCGCGGGCGTGGTCATAAAGCGAAACATCGGGTTGATCGATCGTGGATGAAGGGACAGCCCAACATGTCCTTTCCATGAGCGAGAGAAGGCCTTCTTCAAAAGCGCGCGGATCACCGCCGGAATGCGCAGCAATCTGCGGCCAGCCGGTCTGAAATTCCTGCCACAAGGCCTTGTAGCCGTCTTCAACTTCAACCGGGTCATATTGTGCCTCTGGCATGAGGGCCTCGGCGCCAAAGCTGGCCGTCCGGTAATAGCCTTTCGTATATTGCCTTTGTGAATCACCGTCATTTTGCCCATCCCCCGCAAGACGTATGGCCGTTGTGATGCTGTCGAGAGGAGTCTTGCGAAAACCGGCACGCACCTTTTTGTCGGCTTCCGCCTCGGCATCCTTTTCCTTGCGCTCAAAGCCGGACGCTGCCCGGTCGGCCATGGTCACCAGCCAGGTGGTGGCCAGAAGGGGGTCCTTTTCATAAGCCTGCAGAGGCTTGTGGTGGTAAACCGCCAGATCGCGCACCCAGTGCCTGTTCAAGTCCTTCGGCCAGACCGTGCCTTGCTCTTCTGCCCAGTCGAAGAAGGCATCGCTCCAGAGCGCGTGCCAGTGACTTGGCCGCCCTTGCGGGTGCGGCAAAACATCTTCCTGGCGCGCGTAGACAGCTTCGGGCAGTCCCGTGTCGCCACCCGCACGCTGGGACAGTTTGCCAATATCATGCAGCAGTCCACCCAGGGTTACATCCCAAACGGAGGGGGCCGCTGCTTCCCGGATATGCTTCTTGCTCATTGTGCCTGTGGTTCTCCTGCTTGTTCCAGAACAGGGACGACTCTGATTTCACTGGCATCCAGTGCCAGCCGGTAAATCGCATGCGCACGCGGGCCCGTGCGCTGGACAAGCCTAGCGCCCCTTGGCCTGATGCCACAATCACTGGCAAGCTTGGCAACTCTGGATGCCTTTTCCTCCATCCATTCCGGATCCAGAGGATCGCTTGTTCTTGACAGTGCATTTTGCACCTGGCGGGGGCTGGCAAAGCGCCTGTAGAATTTTATGAATTCAGCCAGCGGGCTGCCCACCCGGTCAAGCCCGGCATTGCCGTTTTGAAACTGGGCGGCAGCCAGCCATGCCAGCCATGCCGCAAGATTGGGCGGAAAGGACAATCGCTTGCCGTCCCAGAAAATACATCCTTGCGGCAGATCAATGACCAGACGCGCATCTGAAAGCACTTTGCTGGTCTGCTGGATCATTTCATCCAACGCATAGTTTCCTTCAGGCACAAACCGGCGCAAGCGAACATACGGGATTTCGAAAAGCTGCACCTCTGTCGCAGAGGCGTCCATGACACCGCCGTCCCGGCCCGCCATCATCTGCGGTTCAGGCGGAGGATAGAAGAAGGACGGATTAAGCGTCACATTGTCCGGCACCAGAACATGACTCAGTTTGTCTTGCGGGCGGCCATAGAGAGACAGGGCCTGTGTCACCAAGGCAGATGCAGGCTTGCGGCCACCGGCAAGGGACACATGCAGCTGCGTGTCTTGGTCATCACAGATTTCACTGATGATCTCGGCAATGCGCGATGCAAACAGCAGAGTTGCGCGTGAAGCGTCAAGATCGCCACTGTCCGTATCAACAATCTCCAGTCTTGCCTGCTCGGCCAGTTTTCTGGCCCAGGGCGCGCGCCACTCCTTTGCATACCGGTAGAGTGCCCCATTATGACGATCGAGCAACAGATGGCGACACCCTTCCCCGCCGCTTCGGGTAGTGACCAGAACCAGTTGATCCGGTATCCAGTTGTCTTGACGATCCAGGGCGTAGAGGGTTTCCGTCACCACCTGTGGCGAAAGTCCAACCGTACAGAGAAGAACCTTCCTCATCTCCCCAGTTCCACCCGCCCCAGCCCCATGCTGGTGCCCTTGCCAACGTGCAAAACAGGCAGCCATGCGAGGATGTGGCGCAATTGCGGACATCCGGTCATATCCAGCTTGATGCTGCCAAGAAGCCCGCCTATGGCCTGGCTGGATTTCTGACGGGAAGAATATCGCCTCAGCTGATGCCACCGCAAATTTGCATCCAGCAGGACAAGACGGGAACTTTCCTGTTTCAGGGCCTTGAAATCCGGTCCGTCGTCAGAGTGGCCAAAGAACGCATTGATCAACCCCAGGCGCCGGGTCATCGCCATGGCAAGGGCTCCCGGATCAAAACTTTCACTGGTGCAGAATCGCCCAGCCGTCTTGATACGCAAAGGGGTTCGAAAATGAAAAATGGCCGAAGTGCCCAAGGGGTTCGGTGCGCCTTGCATGACCGGCTCCGGGTAATGTCCTTCACCCGTCCATGGCGTGCCGGACTCCTCAGAAGTGGCGATACTGGATAGAGAGAAACGCGTTTTTTCCTTGCCAAATCCATATTGGCCCGCTTCCTCGAAGGCGCGCAAGACGAATGGTGCTGCCTTGCAGGCATCACCGAAAAGCCGCAGTTTGAAGTGTATCCGCGCGTTATGCCCAGTTTGCCTGGCTCGTGCGTGCCGCATGTCTGTCACCAGCACAAAGGGGTGCGGTGCCCGCTTGTAACGGGTCATGATGCCGGCATCCGGCCGCGGCCGGGTTTCAAAAATGGTGGTATATGTACAAGCGTATTCCAAGGGACAGCCGGTACAGTCCCGAAGACGCATGGCGCACACCACGCGCTTCAGGGCATGTCCGAATATCCCTCTCAACATGGACCCCGGAAACTCAGGCTCTGCCCACGGCTCTTCAGACTCGTAGTCTAAGCGATATTCGCACCATGAAAGCATGGAGAGAATGCTATGGCATAAAACTTATGCTTGCAAGGCAACTGGGCCTGCCGCAGACCTGTTCCGCTCCTTTGACTTGGCGTTTGCTACAGGAGATGGCAACTTCGCACAAAAACCATCCGGAATTGCGAGCTGGGACGATCGTGTCGACCTTGCAAGCAGCTTGGCCATCAGCCGGTGGATCTCACCATATCCCGGCTCAGGCGCTCAAGCCGCCTGCCCACAGCAAAACGCCCCCAAGAGCCGAACGGGTAAAGGTGCGGGGAATTAAGAGTCTCTATGCCCCGTCAGGGGCACGGGATATGCCACAATCCTTCGAAAAGGCGGCATAATGGCTCGTGCCTGCCAAACCCCCGTTTCCAGTGGGGCGGGGGATGGTGGAGCCAGGCGGAATCGAACCGCCGACCTCGTCATTGCGAACGACGCGCTCTCCCAACTGAGCTATGGCCCCGAAATACGCAGGTGGCGAGCCTATAGGGGGGCACAAGCGGTGCTGTCAAGCGCATCAGCGGCTCTTTGGGCCTGCCTTTTCAGCCGCGCGCCCGCGCGCGCATGCTTGCGAAGCCGGGCCGGGATGGTTACATCTGGGCGCAAATCTGGAGGCGACCCATGGCCGTGGCAATCTATTGGCTTTTGAGCCAGCTCATTTCCCTTTATATCCTGGTGATCATTGCCGGCGCCATACTGAGC